>NZ_LZKH01000228.1:0-25994 GCF_001672745.1 Mycobacterium sp. E1386 | reverse complement strand
GATCGCCGTCCTCATCGGCATGAGCGCGATCCTGGGCCTGACCTCCTATTGGGGATGCCACGACGCCAACCATCCCGCTTTCTTCACGCCACTGATGGCGACGGCCAGTCTGGTCAAGGGTGGCACCGGCGACTTCTCGGTGAGCGGACGCACCTGCCCGAGCCCAACGCCGGTCGGCCTGGAACTGGCCCGCATCGCGGCACTGTCGGCGATCTTCACCGGGCTGGGGGGCGTCGTGGTGGGGGTATTCCGGGCCCAGGTGGACCGGCTGCGGGCCAACCTGGCTGATTCCGTCACCGCCATCGTCGGGATCGACGGCGACACCCAGTCAATCGTCAGCGAAGTCGCGCGGACGCTGGACCGACGCGGCACGCTGGTCGTCATCACCGGCGCCGGCGATGACCGGGTGCAGCGGGCACGCAGGCAGGGCGCCCGGGTGGTCCTGGTGGACTTCAACAACCCGTCCACGCTGGTGTCCCTGCGGCTGTGGCGACACCTGTCGCGCCTCTACCTGATGGCGCCCGACCCGGCGGTCAACCTGTTGTGGCTGAACCAGATCGGCCGCCGACTCGACGAGGTCGCCCACAAGCGCCGGTTGCCGCTGATCGTCCGGATGGACGACCCCTGGCTGGCGCAGGCCTGGCGGGCCCAGCAGTTCGGCGGGTCGGACATCCGGTGGGCGGCCGATGTGGTCGGCAGGTATGAGGTGACCGCGGCCAGGCTGCTCGACGGCATCATCGCAACGGGGCGAACGAGTCGGGTATTCGTCTGCGGCTCTTCGCAATTGACCCTCGCGCTGTGTGCCTACCTAACCCAGCGCGCGTTGGAACGCGACTTTTACACCCCGCCGGGCGTGGCGCCGTTGCCCGCGCTCACGCTGGTCGAAAGGGACGCCCAGGAGTACCTGGCGGATCACGAGTTCTACCGGCAGCAGGCGGGATTCATGTCGGAGGGACCGGCCATCGATGCCACGGCCGAGTCGCCGACGGTCCCGACCATGCTGAAGCTGATCGGTGATGTCGACCCCGCGACCAGTGCCGTGATCTTCGTGGACTCCCACGCCGCGACGACCGCCGCGCGGCTCGCGGCCCGCTTCCCCGACATGCCCATCTACGCCTCGGACCTCAACACCAGCATCAGTGACGACTCGATTCAGGTCGTCGGCCGGTTGCAGTCCTACTCGTTGGTGCTGGACACCCAGGAAGGCCAGGCGCAGGACGCCTGGGAGCGCGCGGCGAGGCTGATCCACGAGCGTTATGTGTCGACGATCGACGCGGCCGCGCCACGCTCCCCGGCGACGATGCCCTGGGCCGAGCTCAATGAGTTCTACCGGGGGTCCAATCGGCGTCAAGTGCGCAATGCGCTGTGGATGGTCGAGCAGATCGCGGGCCACACCTGGAATACGTGGGGCAGCCCGCCCGCCCAGCTGTCCGGCAACGAGATGGCGGGGCTGCCTCCCTTGGAACAGCTAACCCTGATGGGCTTCGATCAGTATTCGGCGATGAGCATGGCCCGCGCGGAGCACGAGGATTGGTGCCGCTACTACCGCCACAACGGTTGGAAATACGGTTCGCCGCGCGACGATTCGCGCAAGATCCATAACAAGCTGGTCGACTGGTCGGTGGTCGAGAGCGATCCCGAGTTACTCAGTGCCGCGGTGCGCAGCCTGGCGGCCACGTTGTGGAGCCTGCGCCAGCTTGGCTTCCGGTCGCGCCCGCTCTGGCGATCCTTCACCCGGGTGGGGACGGTGGCCGCCGAACAGCGAAGCACCCCATGGACGTGGACGTCGGATTCGGGCCACACCATGCGCGCCGACGCCGGCGACTGGGCGATCCAGGAAGACGGCCGGGTGTGGTCGGTTCGCGACGACATCTTCCGGGATTCCTACGAGCCGGCCGGCGACGGGCGCTGGCAGCGCAAAGGGCGCGTCCAGGCCCGTCCTGCCTACCCGGGCGAGACGGTGAACACCTTGGAAGGGCCGACCACCGCGGCGGAGGGCGACTGGGTCGTCCGGGGATCCACAGGCGAGCAGTGGCCGGTTCCCGGCGCAGAATTCGCGCGTCGCTATGCCGAATTCCACCCTCCCGAGGACGCTTCGGCGGTTGGCGGCGCCCAAGCTTAGGTTTCAGCCGTCGCCCCGGATAGGCGCGAATTTGCGCCGTCTGACACCGCCCAGCACTGATACGGTATCGGCGCATGCCCAATAGCCGGGTGCGCCGATTTCGCCGTTTGTTTGCTACGCCTCCCCGTAGGAGACCGTGATGCCGCTGTTCATCAGCTACTCGAGCCAAGACAGGGCGGCGGTCGACGCTCTGACGGCCGCGCTTCGGCGCGCGCAGCAACAGGTCTGGTTCGACCAGGAGCTCGGCGGCGGCGAATCGTGGTGGAACAAGATCCTCGAGCAGGTCCGCTCGTGCGACGTGTTCATCGTTGCGCTGTCCAACAACTGGCTGCAGTCCAAACCCAGCCAGGCCGAGTTGCGGTACGCGAGGGCACTGAACCGGCCGATCCTTCCCGTGCGCATCGGTGACGTCGACAGCATGCGCGTGAATCCCCTTGCGGCATTGCAGATCATCGACTACCGGGAACCGACCGTCGACGCCGGCATCCAACTCGTAACCGCCGTACACGCACTGCAAAGCAAGCCGGTGCCGTTGCCGGACCCGCTGCCCGAAGAGCCACCGGTGCCGTTCGGGTACATCACCCGGTTGGGTGACACCCTCGCCGA
Source organism: Mycobacterium sp. E1386 (assembly GCF_001672745.1). NCBI lineage: Bacteria > Bacillati > Actinomycetota > Actinomycetes > Mycobacteriales > Mycobacteriaceae > Mycobacterium > Mycobacterium sp. E1386. The sequence goes on along the minus strand of NZ_LZKH01000228.1, from coordinate 23,266 downwards.
AAAAGAGCTCAGCCCGCAGGCACAGACCCAGCTCTTGATCGAATTGAGGCAGGGACTCGACGAGGACGGCGACGACCCCAGCGCCCGCGGCGACATCGGGCAGCTGTTGCGCATGCTGCGCCTGCGCCACGACGTCACCTACCGCACCCGCACCGAAATCGACAACGTGCTGGCCGAGATCGAGGCCAGGGACAGTTCGTCGGGGGGACCGTCGGAGACGACGACCCCGGCCCCTGCCGCACCGCAACCCGCCGCACCAGCATCGCCCACCGGTCCGTTGCCGAAGGCCGCCGCGCCCACGGCGGCGGGCGGGTCCGGAAAGAGGCTGATGATCCTCGGCGGCGCGGCTGCGGCGGTCATCGCGGCGATCGTGATCGCCGTCGTATTGACCATGCAGGGAGGCAAGACGAAGCCGTCCCCGAAAGCCGGCGGCACCCCCAGTTCGGCGGCGCCCAGCGCCCCGGCCGCCGGCAACGCCTCAAACTTGGACTCGTATCTGCTCGGCCCCGCCGACGTCGGCGCCGTCGTGGGCGACCCGAACCTGGTGGTTTCCGAAAAGGCCGCACAACTGCGCAACCTGCGGGCGACGCTGTCCAATCCGGACTGCAAGGGCGCATACGAACCCATCGAGGAATCGTCCTACAAGGGGGCGGACGGCTACACCGCGGTGAGCGGGCAAGCCGTGCACACCGCCGGCGAAAACCCGCCGCACCGGCTCTACGAAGCGGTCGTACAGTTCTCGTCGCCTGACAAGGCGACCGCGTTCGTGCAGGGGTCCGCGGACAAGTGGAAGGCGTGCGCCGGACAGCAGATCACGGTGAACTTCAACGGCAAGTCCTACGGGTGGACCTTTGGTGAGGTGACCGGGACCGTACCGAGGATCTTCCAGGCGCGGACCCAAGCGGACGGAACCCGGATCTGCCACCACGCGCTGCACGCGGTGTCCAGTGTGGTCGTCGACCTGCTGCTGTGCGGCCCCGACGCCGAGACCGGTCAGGCGGGCAAACTCGCCGGGCAGATAGCCGCGAAGGTGGGCCAGTAACCACTCCAGACATGGAGCGGCCCCCGAGCAAGGCTCCTGGTTGGACAGACCGGAAGCTCGGGGGCCGGGTGGCTACGGGGAATTCGCCAGCGCGCGTATATCGCCGGCTCTTCGAAAGCCACTGCTGCTAGCGCGCAGCCACCTCACATGTCCATGAAGCTATCAATTCTCGGACCACCTCCCTTCTTGTGTACGGCCGACCGTACCCGGGATTCCGCAAGCCGACAACACAATTCAGCGCTTAGCGATCGCTGACGATCGCCGAGTCGACCAGTGCGGCGAATTCGGCGGCCAACGGTGACCGGGGCAACGGCCGACCGTCGAGGGTGTGCACGCGGGCGGCCAACGTCATACTCGAGACCAGCCAGATCCCTTGCGCGGCATGGAGATCGGTGGGACGCAGCGCGCGGTAATCGCAGTCGTACCCTTTGGCCCGCGCCACCTCGAAAAGGGCCTGTTGCGTGGTGCCGCGCAAAATCGGATACCACGGCGGCGGCGTGAGCAGACACAGGTCCCCACCGGCCTCCGTCGCGATCACCACCGTCGAGCGCGGCCCTTCCAGGATGTAGCCGTCCGAGCTGACGAAGATCACGTCACCGGCGCCTTGTCGGGCGGCATGACGCAACGCGGCCATGTTGACCGCGTAGGACAGCGTCTTGGCGCCGGCCAGCAGCCACGGCATGGCGTCGGCACCGGCCGAGGGCAGTCCGCGGTCCAACGTCACCGCGGCCAGGCCCTCGCGCCGAACCGCCGTCACTCGTTCGGGGACGGGGTTGACCATCACATAGGTGGTCGGCTCCGTCCCGCCCTCCCGGCCGCGGCTGTAGATCAGGCGCATCGCGCCTTCGTCAGCGGTGTCCGCGACCCACTGCCGAGTGGCCAGCCCGATCGCATCGCGCCAGCTCGGCAGGTCCGGCTCGGGTAGGTCCATCAACCTCGCCGACTGGGTCAGCCGTTGCAGGTGGGACTCGACCAGACAGGGTCTGCCGTCGCGGATCAACAGAGTCTCGAAGATGCCGTCGCCGCGCACCGCCGCCAAATCGTCGGCGTGCAGCAGCGGCGCGTCCGGCGGATGAATCGCGCCGTCCAGCGTGACGATGACACCCGCCTGCCCTGCCATGAAGGTAAAGCCTAGCCGCGAATGTGAGGGTGGCCGCACGCTCGTCGGCGGGCGGCAAGGGGTCCGTAGAGTTGACCCATGACTGCAGTGCCTGCACCCGATGCCGGACCCGACGCGGGCGCCGTCTGGCATTACGGCGACCCCCTGGGCGAGCAGCGCGCGGCCGAAACCGCTGCAGTCGTGGTAGACCGCTCGCACCGGGCGGTCCTCACCCTGACCGGTAACGATCGCCAGAAGTGGCTCCACAGCATTTCCACGCAGCACGTCAGCGACCTCCCGGAGGGCGCCAGCACCCAGAACCTCAGCCTTGACGGTCAGGGCCGCGTCGAGGACCACTGGGTCCAAACCGAACTCGGCGGCACCACCTACCTGGATACCGAACCCTGGCGGGGCGAACCGCTGCTGGACTACCTGCGCAAGATGGTCTTTTGGTCCGACGTGACTCCGGCTGCCGCCGACATGGCGGTGCTTTCGTTGTTGGGCCCGGGCCTATCCGACCGGGCGGCGCTCGATGCGCTCGGCGTGGACGCCCTGCCCGCCGAGCTGACGGCGATCCCGGTGGCCGGCGGAGGCTTTGTGCGACGTATGCCCGGCGGTCCGTCCGGCCGAATCGAACTGGATTTGGTGGTCCCGCGCGGCGAGTCCGCCGGCTGGCAAAACCGCTTGGTGCAGGCGGGGTTGCGACCCGCGGGGGTGTGGGCCTACGAAGCACACCGGGTGGTGGCGCTGCGCCCGCGGTTGGGCGTCGACACCGATGAGCGAACGATTCCGCACGAGGTGGGGTGGATCGGCGGTCCCGGTGAGGGCGCCGTCCACTTGGACAAGGGCTGCTATCGCGGCCAAGAGACCGTCGCGCGGGTGCACAACCTCGGTAAACCGCCCCGGATGCTGGTGCTGTTGCACCTCGACGGCTCGGTCGAGCGGCCCTCGACGGGCGACCCGGTGCTCGCGGGTGGTCGCGTGGTCGGTCGTCTTGGCACCGTGGTGGATCACGTGGACCTCGGGCCGGTGGCCCTGGCGCTCATCAAGCGTGGGGTGCCCGCGGACACGAAATTGGCGACCGGCCCGCAGGCTTCGGTCGCTGCGGTGATCGACGCCGATTCGCTGCCGGCCACGGAACAGATCGGCGCGGGACGGCTGGCCGTTGAACGCTTGCGGGGCGGTGCGAGATAATTGTGAATGACGTCCGCCACAGCGGCAGGGGGCACCGACGCCCGACCGTAAGGCACGGTAAACTGTCGGCAGGACAATAACGACACCAGGAGATCGGAGCCGCCTGATTCGGGCCGCTCCGTTATTGCGCGAGGGGGTTCCCCCATGGGCCGCGGCCGGGCTAAGGCAAAGCAGACCAAGGTTGCTCGAGAACTCAAATACAGTTCTCCGCAGACCGACTTCCAGCGGCTTCAGCAAGAGCTGGCAGGAACGGGTGCCGGCGACTCCACCGAGCTGGAGGACGACGGCGTCGCCGACTCCTGGGCAGACAGCGACGACTGGCGTCGCTAGAACTGACGCCGCGATGCCGATGGCACTCGCTTCGGCACGGAGCTAGCCCCGCTCCCGGCTTTTAGAATCTCGGGTGCTGACCGACGAGCTTTGCCCGCGGGCCCTCTTTACCGCCTTTGCAGACGGTTCCCAGCACCCAGCAGTCCAAGTGGCGGGCCGTCAAGATGGCCAGGGCCCGGTCGGTGTCCTCGGGGGCGACCACGGCGACCATGCCCACGCCCATGTTGAACGTCTTCTCCATCTCCTCGCGCGTCACCCGCCCACGCTGGGCGATCATGGCGAACACCGGGGCGGGCGTCCAAGTCCCGCGGTCGATCTCGGCAACCAGGCCGTGCGGGATGACGCGTTGCAGATTGCCGGCAAGTCCGCCGCCGGTGACATGGCAGAACGTGCGGACATGGGTTTCGGCGGTCAACGCCAGGCAGTCTTTGGCGTAGATCCGGGTCGGCTCCAACAGCTCCTCGCCCAAGGTGCGGCCGAACTCTTCGACATACCCGGCCAGGTTCATCCGGTCGATCTCGAGCAGCACCGTGCGCGCCAGGGAGTAGCCGTTGGAATGCAGGCCGGAGGAGCCCATCGCGATGATGGTGTCGCCGGGTTTGACGCGTTCGGGACCCAACACGTCGTCGGCCTCGACGACGCCGATACCGGTCGCCGAGATGTCGTAGTGGTCGGGTTCCATCAGGCCGGGATGTTCGGCGGTTTCCCCGCCCAGCAGCGCGCAGCCGGCTCGCACACACCCCTCGGCGATACCCGCGACGATCGCGCTGAGGCGTTCGGGCACCGTCCGGCCCACCGCGATGTAGTCCTGCAGGAACAGCGGCTCGGCGCCACACACCACGAGGTCGTCGACCACCATCGCGACCAGGTCCAGGCCGACGGTGTCGTGCTTGTCCATCGCCTGGGCGACCGCCAGCTTCGTTCCCACCCCGTCGGTGGAGGCCGCCAGCAGCGGTTCGCGGTAGTCGTTGCGCAACGCGAACAGCCCGGCGAACCCACCGAGGCCGCCCCGCACCTCGGGCCTGGTGGCCTTCGTCGCAAGCGGCTTGAACATTTCAACGGCGCGGTCGCCGGCCTCAATGTCCACCCCGGCCGACGCGTAGGTGATGCCGTGGGTGCCCGGGCTTCGTCCGGGGCTTTTTCCGGGATCCGTCATCGCGATAAAGGCTACCGGGCGCCGCCGACCGCCGTTATCAAACGTCGTGGAAGGGGCGCGCCGGACGTCCGTCAGTGGACGATCGGCACTTCGTCGGGTGCCAGATCGTCGAGACCGGCTCCGCGGGCGGCGTTGGCGAGCATGTGCTCGATGACGTTCTTACCCAAGGCCGTCTCCTCGGGCAGTTCGATCGGATACTTGCCGTCGAAGCAGGCGGTGCAGAGCCGCGACGCGGGTTGCTCGGACGCCGCCACCAGGCCACGCAGCGAGATGTAGCCGAGGGTGTCCGCACCGATGGCGTGCCGCACGGCTTCGAGCATCTCCTCTTTGTCCTGCACGGCGTTGGCGATCAACTCGGCCGGCGAAGGGAAGTCGATGCCATAGAAGCAAGGCCACTTCACGGGCGGCGACGCGATGCGCACGTGGACTTCGACGGCACCGGCCTCGCGCAGCATCCGCAACAGCGCGCGCTGGGTGTTCCCCCGCACGATCGAGTCGTCGACGACGATGAGCCGTTTGCCGCGGATCACCTCGCGAAGTGGGTTGAGCTTCAACCGAATACCGAGCTGGCGAATGGTCTGGGACGGCTGGATGAAGGTCCGCCCGACGTAGGCGTTCTTCATCAGGCCCTGCCCGTACGGAATGCCGGACTCCTGCGCGTATCCCACCGCGGCCGGGGTGCCCGACTCCGGGACCCCGATCACCAGGTCGGCGTCGACCGGGCATTCACGGGCCAGCCGGCGACCGATCTCCACCCGGGTGGCGTGCACGGACCGGCCGGCGATCGTGCTGTCCGGACGCGCAAGGTAGACGTACTCGAAGACGCAGCCCTTGGGGGTGGGGTTGGCGAAACGCGTGGAGCGCACCCCGTCGGCGTCGATCGCGAGCAGCTCGCCCGGCTCGATGTCGCGCACGAACGACGCGCCGACGATGTCGAGGGCCGCGGTTTCGGAGGCCACCACCCAGCCGCGATCCAGACGTCCGAGCGAAAGTGGCCGCACCCCATGCGGATCGCGGCACGCATACAGCGTGTTCTCGTCCATGAACGTCAGGCAGAACGCACCGCGCACGGTTGGCAGCAGGTCCAGGGCCGCCTGCTCCAGCGTGGAGTCGGCCGCGCCGTGGGCCAGCAGCGCGCCCAGGATGTCGGAGTCCGTGGTGGCCGGGGCGGGCGCGCGGCGGGCGATCAGGCCCGCATCGCGGGCGCGGGCGGCGAGCTCGGCGGTGTTGACCAGGTTTCCGTTGTGCCCTAGGGCGACGCCGGTGCCGGCGGCGGTGTTGCGGAACACCGGTTGCGCGTTCTCCCACGTGGTGTCGCCCGTGGTGGAGTAGCGACAATGCCCGATGGCGACATGGCCCGGCATCGCCGCGAGCGTCTGCTCGTCGAACACCTGGCTGACCAAGCCCAAGTCCTTGAAGACGAGGACCTGCGATCCATCGGCGACGGCGATGCCCGCGGCTTCCTGCCCGCGATGCTGCAGGGCGTACAAGCCGTAATAGGTGAGCTTTGCGACGTCTTCGCCCGGGGCCCAGACCCCGAATACACCACACTCTTCACGAGGCGAGTTGAGGTCCTGCTCGGGTTCCTGGTCGGTCACAATTGGGGGGCTCCCTGGGGAACGGTTGGTGACGTAACGGAGTCTACGGGTCCGACGCCCGCGACCGCGAATTAACAGCGCGTGTTGAGGGGCGAAAATTCCCGCAGCTGACTCTAAACCTGCAGTTCAGGGTTACGATTCAGCCGACATCGAACAAGGGCAGACAGTGCTCGATCTCACCCGCCCGAGCGCCGGAAAGGCTCAGCGCAGCGGCGTCCTTCGCCTCCTGGAAAGACAACAGCCCGGTCGCCAGCAGCAGCCACGTCCGCGGATCGGTCTCCACGACGTTGGGAGGCGTGCCCCGGGTGTGCCTGGGCCCCGCGACGCATTGCACCGCGACAAAGGGTGGGATACGCACCTCGACGCTGGCGCCGGGCGCCACGGCGGCCAGAGTGCGCGCGGTGAGTCGGACGGCCGCGGCAAGACTCTCTCGGTCGGGGTCCGGCAGGGATTCGTCGCGTAACCAATCCGCCACCGCCAACACGGCCTGCCGAGTCTTTGCCGGATCGGCCTTTTCACGGGCGGCCATACCCTAGGGTCTCAAACTCATGGAGCGTCGTCGCCTGCGGCGCGGGCCACCGTACAAGACCGTCGGCCTCGTGACGGTCATCATCATGGGTTTGGCCGGGTCGCTCCTGTACCTGCAGTTCCGTGGCGATCTCACGCCGACGACGAAGCTCACCATGGTCGCCACCCGGGCCGGACTGGTGATGGATCCGGGATCCAAGGTCACCTACAACGGGGTGCAGATCGGCCGGGTGGCGAGCATTTCCGAGATCACCCGCGACGGCAAGCCGGCCGCCAAGGTGGTCCTGGATATCACCCCCCGATACGTCGCGATGATTCCGGCCAACGTGGCGGCGGCCATCAAGGCCACCACGGTCTTCGGCAATAAATACGTCGCGTTGAACTCGCCGCCGCAGCCCGCGGCCCAAGCGATCACGCCGTCAACCGTGATCGATGCGAGGTCGGTGACGACCGAGTTCAACACCGTGTTCGAGACACTCATCTCGATCGCGGAGAAAGTCGACCCGGTCAAGGTGAATCTGACGCTCAGCGCGGCCGCGCAAGCCCTGACGGGGTTGGGCGACAAGTTCGGCGACTCTGTGGTCAACGGGAACACGATCCTCGACGACGTGAATCCCCAGATGCGGGAAATCCGCGGCGACATCCGGCGGTTGGCCGCGCTCGGCGACACGTACGCCAACGCCTCGCCGGACTTGTGGGACGCGCTGGACCACGCGGTGACCACGGCGCGTGCGCTCAACCGCCAGCAAGGCGACCTGGATGCCGCGCTGCTGGCGGCGGCCGGCCTGGGCGGCGCGGGCGCCGACGTATTCGGCCGCGGCGGACCATACCTGGCCCGGGGGGCGGCCGATCTGGTGAGCTCCAGCCAGCTGCTCGATGAATACAGCCCGGAAATCTTCTGCACCATCCGCAATTTCAACGAGGTCGGACCCAAGATCCACAACGCCCTCGGCGACAACGGCTACTCGTTGGGCGCGCACGCAGCGGGCGCAATCGCCGGCGCGCCCAATCCGTACATCTGGCCGGAGAATCTGCCCCGAACCAACGCCAGGGGCGGCCCCGGCGGCATGCCGGGCTGTTGGCAGACAATCACCCGCGAGCTGTGGCCGGCGCCGTTTCTGGTGATGGACACCGGCGCAAGCATGGCCCCCTACAACCACTTTGAACTCGGTTCACCGCTTTTCGTCGAGCATGTGTGGGGTCGACAGCTGGGCGACTACACCATCAACCCGTGACGCCGCCGCACGCCGAGCGCGGCGATCGCGCCGGCCTCGTTGATGGCCAGGTGCACCAACATCGGCGCGGCGAGGCTGCCGGAACGCTCTGCCAGCCAACCGAATAACCAGCCCGCGATGCCCGTCACCAAAACGGTGCCCATCACCGGGTCGCCCGCCGACCTCGCGTCTGCGACGTGGGAGAGCCCAAAGCACGCCGCTTGCAACAACCTTCCGCCGGGCCTGCCACATGCCCCGGAAGCGACAACGGTCAGCGCCGCCCGGAACGCGGCCTCCTCGGCCCACACGGTCCCGACGGGAATGCGCAGCAGCAGCCAGGCGGGCACCGATCCGGGCGGCTCCCGCTCGGCCATCGATGCCCGCACCAACGGCAGCGCCGTCGTAGCCGCGATCACGCTCGCCGCCGCCGCGCCGGCCGCCGACCCCAGCCGCAACCCCACCCAAAGCCGCGGCGGAGATAAACCCAGCGGAGCACGCGTCACCAGCACCAGCAAGCCGGCCGCTCCGGCCTGCACCGCGACGCGCCAAGCGGCGGGTAGTCGCGGGCCGACAAAGCTCCAGCTGACCAGGGCGGCGGCCAATGAGAACGCACCTGCCCGGCGAAAACCGTTTCGGCCCATCAGCATTCGCCGGCGGGACTTATCCGAAGAGGTGGGGCAGCACCGACTCGGACGTCTCGCGCAGTTCGGCCAGCGACACCGTGAACAGGCCCTGAACCTCCACCGCGTCCGAGGCCTGGTCGACGACGCCGATGCGCACCGCGGGCAGCCCCCGCGCCTCACACATCGCCCGGAACCGGCTCTCCTCGGTGCGTGGCACCGCAATCAGGACCCGGCCCGCTGACTCGGAGAACAACGTGACGAACGGATCGGCACCCTCGGGAAGCACAATGCGGCAACCGGTTTCGCCCGCCAGGGCGGCCTCCACGATCGCCTGCGCGAGCCCGCCCTCGGACAGGTCGTGCGCCGCCGACACCAGCCCATCGCGGGAGGCCGCGGTCAGCACCTCAGCCAATAACTTCTCGTGCGCCAGGTCGACCGCGGGCGGCAGCCCACCCAGGTGGTCGGCCGTCACCTGCGCCCAGATGGAACCGTCGAGTTCATCGCGCGTATCGCCCAGCAGCATCAGGGTCTCGCCCGGTTCGCCACCCAGACCGGTGTGGATGCGCCGGCGGACATCGTCGAGCACACCGAGCACACCGACCACAGGCGTGGGCAGAATCGCTGCCGACCCCGTCTGGTTGTAGAAGCTGACGTTGCCGCCAGTGACCGGAATACCAAGGGCCGCACAGCCATCCGCTAGTCCCCGCACCGCCTGCGAGAACTGCCACATCACGCCGGGGTCTTCCGGAGAGCCGAAATTGAGGCAGTTGGTCACCGCGACGGGGGTCGCGCCGGTGACGGCGACGTTGCGGTAGGCCTCGGCCAGCGCGAGTTGGGCTCCGACATACGGATCGAGCAGCGTGTAGCGTCCGGACGCGTCGGTCGATAGCGCGATGCCGCGGCCGGTGGTCTCGTCGACGCGAAGCACACCACCGTCGGCGTGCTCGGCCAGCACGGTGTTGCCGCGCACATAGCGGTCGTACTGTTCGGTGATGAAGGCACGGCTGCACAGGTGCGGGCTGCCCAGCAGCGCAAGCAAAGTCGCGCGCAGCTCCTCTCCCGTCGCCGGGCGCGGCAGGCTCGTTGACCGGTCCGCGTTCAGGGCGTCCTGTGATTCGGGCCGGGCGACAGGCCGCTGGTACACCGGCCCCTCGTGTGCCACGGTGCGCGGCGGCACGTCGACAACCGTCTCCCCGCGCCAGGTGATCCGCAACCGGTCACCGTCGGTGACCTCGCCGATCACCGTCGCCAGCACCTCCCATTTACGACACACCGCCAAGAAAGCGTCCACGTTGTCCGGCGCCACCACCGCGCACATCCGCTCCTGCGACTCGCTGCAGAGCACCTCAGCGGGCGTCATGTCCTTGGCCCGCAACGGGACGGCGTCGAGCTCGATCGCCATTCCGCCGTCTCCGGCCGACGCTAATTCCGAAGTCGCGCAGGATAATCCGGCGCCACCGAGGTCCTGGATGCCAATCACCAGGCCGCCCGCGTAGAGCTCGAGGCAGCACTCGATGAGCACCTTTTCCATGAAAGGGTCACCCACTTGCACCGAGGGCAGCTTCTTGCGGGACCCTTCGCTGTCGAAGGTTTCCGACGCCAGCACCGACACCCCGCCGATGCCGTCGAGACCGGTGCGCGCGCCGAACAGGATGATCTTGTTTCCGGTGCCCGAGGCAAACGCCAGGTGCAGGTCCTCCTGGCGTAACACGCCCACACACAGGGCGTTGACCAATGGGTTGCCGGCGTAGCAGGCGTCGAAGACGGTCTCGCCGCCGATGTTGGGCAATCCGAGCGAGTTGCCGTAGCCACCGATCCCGCGGACCACCCCGTCGACCACCCGGCGGGTATCCGGCGCGTCGGCGGCCCCGAACCGAAGCTGGTCCATCACGGCGACCGGCCGCGCGCCCATGGCCATGATGTCGCGGACGATGCCGCCGACGCCGGTCGCCGCGCCCTGGTAAGGCTCGACGTAGGAGGGATGGTTGTGCGATTCCACTTTGAACGTGACGGCCCAGCCGTCGCCGATGTCGACTACGCCGGCGTTTTCGCCGATGCCGGCCAGCATGCCGGCGCGCATGTCGTCGGTGGTGGTCTCACCGAAGTAGCGCAGGTGGACCTTGGACGACTTGTACGAGCAGTGCTCGCTCCACATCACCGAATACATCGCCAGCTCGGTGTCCGTGGGTCGGCGGCCGAGGATCTCACGAATTCGCTGGTACTCGTCGTCTTTGAGACCGAGTTCGGCGAACGGCTGCGGCTGGTCGGGGCTGGCAGCGGCGCGCTCGACGGTGTCGATCGCCTGGGTGCGGGCGCTCGTCCCGGAGACTGTCACGCCAGACAGTCTAGGGCTGCGGTGACGTGGCCGTGGGGCGGCCGCGGGGGCTATTGACCGACGACGCAGAACACATTGCCCTCGGGGTCTGCCAGCACCACCCAGCGGAAATTTTCGCCGAATTCGTGCCGGCCCACCTCGGTGGCCCCGGCGGCTATCAGCCGAGACACCTCGGCATCAACGTCGGCGGCGCCGAAGTCGAGATGCACGCGGTTCTTCCCGGGCGTGGGGTCGGGCACCTTCTGGAATCCGAGGCGGGGTCCTTCGGACAAACTCACCGCGGTGAACTCGTCGGCGAGCAATTCCTGCGTCGTACCACCGAACTGCTCGGCCCACCATCCGCCCAGCTTCGCGGGATCCCGGCAGTCGAAAGTGATCATCTCCACGTTGAGCGCCATACCGCCAGACCATAGGCCTCTCACGGGCTCAGGCCCAGCTTTGTGCCTGTGCCGTCATCCAGCGGTTACGCGATGGTCAGGAAGTCGGCCATCATGGCCATGTCTTCGTGCTCGAGGTTGTGGCAATGCAGCAGGTAGGAGCCAGCGTAGTCGGTGAAGCGGGTGAGGACTTCCACGGTCTCGGCCGGGCGGACGTCGACGGTGTCTTTCCAGCCCCCGTCGAAACGTCCGGGCGCGCGGTTGTTGCGGGAGAGCACTTGGAAGGAGTTCAGGTGCACATGAACGGGATGGTGGAACTCGCTGATCAACCGCCAGATTTCTGTCGTGCCGAGCCTGGGGCGCGCCAGCGGCCGGCCCGGTTGATACGGCAGGTCGTTGATCGTCCAGACGCCTCTTCTGCCTAGGCGGAAGAGGAAGGTCCGGGTGGCCACGACTTGCTCTCGGCCGAGGGGGGCGCTGGTGCCGAGCCGCTCGGGGATCGCTGAATCATCGGAACGGTCGCTGCCGACGACGTCGAACCGCATGACCTCGGCGGCGCTTCCGGTACCCAACAGGTTGAGGAGGCGCACGCTTGTTCCACGCTGATAGCGGCCGAAGTCGACGACAACCTCGAAACGTTCGGCCGGAGCGATGTCGATGAAGTCATGGCTTACCGGCCGCGCGAGCAATCCGCCATCACTGCCGATTTGCACCAGTGCCGCCCCTCCAGGCGGCTGCGGGTCCAATTGCAGGCGATAGCGACGGGCGTTGGATGCGTTGAGTAGCCGCAGGCGATAGCGGGCAGGATCGGTTTGCAACACCGGCCATGGCGCACCGTTGACGAGGATGACGTCGCCCAGGACGCCGTTCATGTAGTCGCCCGTCACCCCACCGGGGTCAGCGGCCGGGTACCGGAACGAACCATCGGCGGCGAACGCACGATCGGCGATCATCAGCGGGATATCCCGGAAGCCGCGAGGCAGCGGCAACGCGTCTTCCTCGTCGTCGTGAACCAGGTGAAATCCGGCCAGCCCGCGCCACACCGCGGCACCGGTGTAGCCCATGCGGTGATCGTGGTACCACAACGTTGCGGCTCGCTGATCCAGCGGATAGACGTAATCACGTTGCCCGACAACGCCGTTGCGCGCCATGTCCATTGCGGCCGGTTGACCGGCCTGCGGCAGGATGAAATCGGTCGGGTACCCATCGTGGTCCGGTGGGGTGTGCCCGCCATGCAGGTGTACCACCACCGGCACCGGCAGAGCGTTGCGGTGCCGCACGACGGTGCGTCGGCCGGACCGCGATGCAATAGTTGGGCCGGGAAAGCTCGTGTTGTAAGTCCATGCCGCGGTGGTCATCTCGGGCAGGATGCGTAATTGCGTGACCTGCTGCGTGATCTCGTAGTAGTCGGTGTGAGCATCGGTGCCGACTGGCGTCAATTGTTCCGGGATCGGCAGCGGGACTTGGTAACGGGCAGGCAGTTTGGTCTCACTGCGCATCAGTCGCCCCGACTCGGCGGAGCCCAGCAGTGTGCTGGACAGTGGCCAGCCGGCGCCCACAACCCCGATCCCTGCCGCGGCGGCGCCCAACCGCAACGCGCTGCGTCGATTCACCGAGTCACGTCCTGCTGTTCCGCGAGAGGGAGTGCGGTCAGCGGCAGGCGCCAAACCGACGCGGTCAGCTGCAGGATTCCGGCAATCAGCAGAACTCCGAGCGGAACGTGCAGGCCCGTCAGCCGCAATTCACCCGAGGCGAACTCGGCGACGAAGAGAATCGTCACGAGCGTACCCACCGCTACCGGCCACCGCGGCCCGCCTGTCCTGCTGACGATCACCAGCACAACCACCTGCACGACGGAGAGCACCGTGGTCACTTTGGCGCCGACTGAGTGCAGCATCAGTGCGTTGTACTGCCCGCCCAGGAAACTGCCGGCCAGTGCGGCCTGAGCCACCGCCAGGATCGCCAGCGTGGTGCTGGTAGCACGGGCGACTACCCGGGGCCAGCGCTGGTTAGCGTCGCGAGACCACCAGCCTGCGTACAGCTTGGCGTCTGTCATGGTTCTCCTTCGTCATGGGCGTCGGATCCGTGCTCAGGAATGACGACGAGACGGCGCCTCGAAAAGTTACGCACGCAGCTGTAACTTTCTGCGCCGCCGATCCGTCCTTGAATTACGAGCTGCTCGGTTACAACCTCGGCGGTTCCCATCACAGCCGATTCCACGTTCGCCGCAACGGAATACACCAAGGAGAAGTGATGTCCAGTCCGACGCCGCCCCGCTGGCTGAAGCCGATGAACAAGTTCATGATCGCGATGCAAAAGCTGGGTGTACCCACGGGACCGCCCATGGTTTTGACGGTGCCGGGCCGCAAAACGGGACGACCGCGCAGCACGCCGATGACACCCTTCAGGCTGGACGGACAGCTTTTTGCCGTGGCCGGATTCCCCGGTGCCGATTGGGCACGCAATGCGCGGGCCGCCGGCGCCGGGACGCTCCGCAAGGGCCGAAAGGTGCGGCGAGTCAGGATAACTGAGCTGACCGCCGAGCAGGCCCGCCCCGTGTTGCGGGAGTACCCGATCCAAGTGCCGGTCGGTGTCGGCTTCTTGAAGCGCTCGGGCCTGGTGCGTGACGGCCATCCCGAAGAGGTCGAGGCGCTGGCAGGCCGGATCGCCGTGTTCCGATTGGATCCCATTCCGGCGGGCTAACTCCCGACGATTCCCCTATCGTTCGACCATCCCCGGAGCCACCAACATGCACACCGCATACCTTGCCGTGACGATAATTGCCATCGCCCTCGACGGATTTTCGGGCGTGAGCGCGCTGCTCCACTTCGCGCCCATCATTCCGCCTATGAGACGGGCCGGGGTTCCGCTGTCCTGGCTGAGATTTCCCATCGGCACCCTGAAAACCCTAGGCGCGCTTGGGCTTGTGGTCGGACTGTGGATTCCAGCGATCGGCATCGCGGCGGCGGCCGGGCTGACCATCTTCTTTATCTGCGCGATGTACACCCACGTACTCGCCAACGATATTTCCGGTCAGTTCGTCTTCGCCGGGTTCCTGCTTGCGCTCAACGCCGCGACCTTCGCACTCACCCTGATTGCTCACCCGGCAGTCGTCTAAGCCTTACGGCTCGGGCGAAAGGAACGCGCGCATCGCCGCCGAGTAGGTGACTACGTCGTGAGCGCCCATCAATTCGCGCGCGGAATGCATCGCCAGCTGTGCGGCGCCGATGTCGACGGTGGGGATGCCGGTCCGGGCCGAGGCCAGGGGCCCGATCGTCGACCCGCACGGCAGATCGGCGCGGTGCTCGTAACGCTGCAGGGCGACCCCGGCCTGCTGGCAGGCCAGCGCGAAGGGCGCGGCCGTGCGCCCGTCGGTGGCATAACGCAGGTTCGGGTGCACCTTGAGCACCGGGCCGGCGTTGACCTCGATGAGGTGGCCGGGCTCGTGCCGCTCCGGATAGTTGGGGTGGGTGGCGTGTGCCATGTCCGCCGAGGCCAGCAACGACTCGGGCAGCCGACGCAGGAAGTCTTCCCGGGTGCCGCCGGCGGCGAGCACGATCCGCTCGAGGACGGTGCTCAGCAGGTTGGACTGCGCACCGTGATCGGAAGACGAACCGACTTCCTCGTGGTCGAAAAGCACCAGCACGGGCACGACGCCACGCGGCTCGGCGGCGAGCAGAGCCTCCATCCCGGCATAACAGCTGGCCTGGTTGTCCAGTCGGGGAGCGCTGAGTAGGTCACCGTCGGCGCCGAGCACCGTCGATCGGGTGAGGTCGTGGGTCATCAGGTCGGCGGACAGGACCGCTGCGGGCGCAACCCCGGCGCGTTCCGCGACGAAGTCAACGAAAGACCTCGCTTCGGCGCCGACGCCCCAAACCGCGTTGACGTGTCGCTGCGGGTCCAGCGTCAGTGATTTGCGGTCCTCGGCCAGGTGAATGGCAAGCTGCGGTACCCGAAGGATCGGCTCGTCTATCCTGACCAGCCGGTGCTCGATCCCCGTGCCTCGAGCACTCGAGTGCACCGACAACCGTCCGCTGATGCCCAGGTCGCGGTCCAGCCAGGAGTTAAGCCACGCTCCGCCGTACGGTTCCAGCGCCACGACGCGCCAACCGGCGACCAGCCGATCCGGATGCTGCTTGACCCTTAGGTTAGGGCTGTCGGTGTGTGCGCCGACGATCCGGAACGGGCCGTCGGGCCGATCGGAATTCCAGGCGACCAGCGAGCCGGCCCGCACCGTGAAATAGCGACCCGGTTCGGAAGGCCAGCGTTGCGCTTCGCTCAGTTCGGTGTACCCGGCGGCGGTAAGCCGCGCCGCCACCGTGGCACAGACGTGAAACGGCGACGGAGAAGCGTCGATGAATTCGCAGAGGCCTGCGGCGCTGGCCGACATGTTCAACATCATGGCTGTCGCCGACAACGGAGTTCACGCTAGGTCCAATTGCGCGGCTCCTTGCTCGCGCACTTCCTGCGCTCGCCGTCGCCACGCTCGGTCTGATTGCGCGGCTCCTTGCTCGCGCACTTCCTGCGCTCGCCGTCGCCACGCTAGGGTCGCCCATGTGCCTCCCGTCCAGCCGCAGCCGATCCTCGAGCCGTTGACGCCTGCGGCGGTCTTCCTGGTAGTGACCATCGACGACGGCGGGGAAGCGACGGTGCACGACGCGCTTCCTGAGATCTCCGGACTGGTGCGTGCGATCGGGTTCCGCGAGCCGCCGAAACGGTTGTCGGCCATCGCCTCGATCGGCTCGCGAGCCTGGGATCGCTTGTTTTCCGGTCCGCGACCCGCCGAGTTGCACCCGTTCGTCGAAGTGAAAGGTCCGCGGCACACCGCCCCGGCCACGCCCGGGGATCTGCTGTTCCACATCCGGGCCGAGAGCTTGGACGTGTGCTTCGAATTGGCCGACCGCATCCTGAGGTCAATGGCCGGTGCCGTCACCGTCGTCGACGAGGTACACGGATTCCGCTACTTCGACAACCGCGACCTGTTGGGCTTCGTCGACGGCACCGAAAACCCCGACGGTCCGTTGGCCGTCAGCGCCACCGCCATCGGCGCCGAAGATCCCGAGTTCGAGGGGTCGTGCTACGTGCACGTGCAGAAATATCTGCACGAAATGTCTTCGTGGAACGCGCTGTCGGTCAGTGAGCAGGAGTTGGTGATCGGCCGGACCAAGCTGGAGAACCTCGAACTCGACGACGACCAGAAGCCGGCCAACGCCCACATCGCCCTGAACGTGATCACTGACGACGACGGCACCGAGCTGAAGATCGTGCGGCACAACATGCCGTTCGGCGAGCTCGGCAAGGGCGAGTACGGCACCTACTTCATCGGTTATTCCCGCACGCCGCGAGTCACCGAACAGATGCTGCGCAACATGTTTCTCGGGAATCCACCGGGGAACACCGACCACATCCTCGAGTTCTCCACCGCGGTCACCGGAGGCTTGTTCTTCTCCCCCACCGTGGACTTCCTCGATGATCCACCGCCACTGCCCGCAGCGCCGGTGGCGGAAACGTCTGTTGCACAAGACGGCTCACTTTCGATCGGCAGCCTGAAAGGAAACCCTTCATGAACAACCTCTACCGCGAACTGGCACCGGTCACCGAAGCCGCTTGGGAAGAAATCGAAACGGAGGCGACCCGGACATTCAAACGCCATGTCGCCGGGCGCCGGGTGGTCGACGTCAGCGGCCCCGGCGGCGCGGTCACCGCGGCGGTCAGCACTGGCCGCTTGATCGACGTGGCGGCACCGTCCGACGGCGTGGAGGCTCACCTGCGGGCGAGCAAACCCCTTGTCCGGCTACGGGTTCCGTTTACCCTCTCGCGTTACGAGATCGACAACGTCGAGCGTGGTGCGCAGGACTCCGACTGGGACCCGGTCAAAGAGGCCGCCAAGAAGTTGGCGTTCGTGGAAGACCGGGCGATCTTCGAGGGCTACGCCGCCGCATCGATCGAGGGCATCCGCTCCGCCAGCTCGAACAAGCCGCTGACCTTGCCGGCCGATCCTCGCGAAATTCCCGATGTCATCACGCAGGCGATCTCCGAATTGCGGCTGGCCGGCGTCGACGGCCCGTACTCGGTGTTGCTGTCCGCCGACGTCTACACGAAGGTCAGCGAGACCACCGAACACGGCTATCCGATCCTCGAGCACATCGACCGGCTGGTTCCGGGAGACATCATCTGGGCGCCGGCCATCGACGGTGCTTTCGTGCTCACCACCCGTGGCGGCGACTTCGATCTACAGCTCGGGACCGACGTGTCGATCGGTTACACAAGCCACGATGCGGACACCGTGCAGCTGTATCTGCAGGAGACCCTGACGTTCCTGTGCTACACCGCCGAGGCGGCGGTCCCGCTGAGCTCCTAGGAATAAATGCCGGCGCGCGGCTGCTGAGCGGGAGACAAGTGAACTTCTCTCCCGGAGGCAGGGTCCGATGGCAGCAACAATGGCAGGCTCCACCGCGCTGGTGACCGGAGCCACGTCGGGTATCGGCCGCGCAATCGCGCTGAAACTCGCGGGGCGAGGCGTCGAGGTAGTAGTGCATGGCCGCGACGCCGAACGGGGCGCGAAGACGGTGCGCGAGATCGAAAACGCCGGAGGCAGGGCGCGTTTCGTCGCCGCAGACCTTAGTGACGCCGACGATGTCCGCCGGCTCGCGGCCGAGACTGGGCCGGTCGACATATTGATCAACAACGCCGGTATCTACAAATTCGGCGCGACCGTAGACACCGACGACGCAACGTTCGACCAGCATGTGAATACCAACCTGCGCGCGCCTTACATTTTGGTCCAGCGATTGGTGCCGGGCATGATCGAGCGCGGCGGCGGAACGGTGGTCAACGTGAGCACCGTCGCGGCTTCGGTGCCGGCGAGCGGTGCCGGCATCTACGGCGCCACCAAGGCCGGCCTCGAATTGCTGACCCGGGTGTGGGCGGATGAGTTCGGGCCATCCGGGGTGCGGGTGAATGCCATCGCCGCCGGGCCCACCGACACTCCCGGCGTCGCGGCCCTGCCCGGCGTGTTGGAGGCGGTGGCAGCCAGCACCGCGCTCGGCCGGCCGGCCGATCCTGGCGAAATTGCCAGTGCGGTCGTCTTCCTCAGTTCCACCGACGCCAGCTATGTCAACGGCGCGGTGTTGCCCGTGGCCGGCGGCCAGCTTGCAATCGCCGCCTGAGGCAGGACTTTTCGCCTATGCGTCCAGCACTAGATCTGTCTCTGGAGCCGCCGAGCAGATGAGTATCGTCCCCTGCTCGGGCGGCTCCAGCGGCGGCTGCGCGTAACTGGCCCTGCCGGTGACGACACCGGTGACGCACACATGACACACGCCGCTCCGGCAGGAGAACCGGGTGGGCACGTCGCAAGCCTCGGCCAGCTCGAGGATGCTCTCGAATTGGCCTGACCAATTCACCGTTAGTCCGCTGCGCGCGAACGTGATTGACGGTCCGGTTCCCGGACGTCCCGCCGGGGGATGCGGCGGGACACGGGGAGCGCCGTCGACGATACCCGGATTGATCGACGGCAGGGCGCCGAATAGCTCGCTGTGGATCCGCTCAGGGGCCAGGCCCTCCGCGATGAGTGCTTCGCGCATGTCGCTCATAAATTGGGTTGGGCCACAGAGGTACGCAGTGGCATGAGCCGGGATACCCAGCGCCGCAAGTGTCGACCGGCCCAACCGCCCCTGCGTGTGCGTATAGAACACCGACTGCCGCGCGTGCGGCAACGACTCGATCAAGCTGGTGACTTCGGCTGCGAACGCCTGTTTTTGAGGACTGCGGGCGGTGTGCACCCACCAAATCTCGCGGGTGCTGCGCACCGCCGCGAGCGCATGCAACATCGCCAAGACCGGGGTGATACCGATTCCCGCCGAAAGCAGCAAGACTGGGCCGTCACCCTCGGTGAGGTGAAACTCACCTCGCGGTGCGGCGGCCTCCACGACCGAGCCCGCTTCGATGTGCTCGTGCAACCAACGGCTCACCAGACCTTGCTCTTCACGTTTGACGCTGATGCGGTAGTACCCGGCGCCCGGGTCGCCCGAAAGCGAGTAGCTGCGCAGCGGCACTGGTGCGCCCGCGCCGGGGATTCGCACCGTCAGATATTGCCCAGGGAGCGGCGGTGGGAGACTCGCTTGGTCGTCGGCCTCCAGCCAGAGAGACATCACCTGTGAGCTTTCCCGGCGTATTGCGTTGACACGCAAGGGACGAAAGCCCTCCCACGCCGGCTGGGGTAGGGCTGCCGAAGCCTGCTGCGCTGCGAGCATGTCGCGAAACGACTGTTGCCAGCCCGGACTGAGCGCGGTGACGTCGACGACCTTGCGAAGCCGGTCGACGTCGCGGTTCGGCAGATAAAGTAGCGCATCGACGTCGGCGACGCTGAGCTCGTGTCTACCACGGTTGGTCCGCACGATGTCATCGCCGGCACGGACCTCTCCCTCAGTGATCACCCGGAAGTAGAATCCCGGACGCCGTTGGGAAACAAGCAAATTCGGCATCCTGGGATCGTTCAGGCGCATTCCAACGCGGAAGCAGGTGACCCTGGGCTGGGTCACCTCGAACTCGGCCCCACCGATCCGGTAGCGGTCACCGATGCACACCTCGTCGTCGGGCAGCCCGGTGATCGTGAAGTTCTCCCCGAAGTGGCCCGGCACGAGGTCGTCGCGGCCCAGGTAGCTCTTCCAAAAGTCGTAAGACTCGGTCTGATACACCATGACGGCGCGCTGCTCGCCGCCGTGGCCGCCGAGATCGCCCTGGGCGTCGCCGTCGAGGTTCAGGCGGCGCACCATGACCGGCCCCTCGACCGGTGTCTTCCAGATCCCGGTATAGACGGTCTTGTCATGCCACTGAACGTTCTTGGGCATGCCGACGTTTACCGAAATCAGCTTGCCCACTATTCACCTCCGGGCTTCGCCAGTGGGACGGCCGGCCCAGAATATGCCGCTCCGTGCCGAAGGGCAACAGGTGGCGCGACTGTTGCACCGCGCCCGCTCAGGTGCATAATGGGATGCGTAACCCAAATTTCTGGTGAGCAGGACGCCCCGCGAAATTGAGGAGAATGGCCATGCCAGCCGTGCATCATCGATACGCCACCGTCGACGGCCACCGGCTCTTCTTCCGCGAAGCGGGCGACCCGAACGCTCCCGCGTTGGTGCTGTTGCACGGGTTTCCGACCAGCTCCTACATGTTCCGGCATCTGCTTCCGGCGCTCGCCGACGATTTTCACGTCATCGCGCCGGATCACCTGGGCTTCGGGCTTTCCGACGCGCCGTCCGTGCAGCAGTTCGACTACACCTTCGACGCGCTGACCGACCTCACTGCCGGGTTGCTGCGCGCGCTCGGCATCAACAGACATGCCATATACGTCCAGGATTACGGCGCGCCGATCGGTTGGCGGCTGGCGCTGCGCGACCCCTCGGCGATCACCGCGATCATCACCCAGAACGGCAACGGCTACGACGCGGGATTCGTCGACAACTTCTGGAAGGTTGTGCGGGCCTACCAAACCGAACAGACGCAGGAGACGGAGGCCGCGGTACGGCAATTCCTTACGCTGGACGCCACGCGATGGCAGTACGTCACCGGCGTTCCCGACGAGACCCTCGTCGACCCGGAATCGTGGCATCACGACTACGCGCTCATATCGCGGCCGGGCAACGACTTGGTGCAGCTGAAATTGTTGCGGGACTACGCCACTAATGCGCCGCTCTATCCACGCCTGCACGAATACTTTCGCGCCAGCCAGGTGCCGCTGCTGGCGGTGTGGGGTCGCGGTGACGAGATCTTCGGTCCGGCCGGTGCCGAGGCATTCGCCGACGACCTGCCGGATGCCGAGATCCGCCTGCTCGAGGGCGGCCACTTCCTGCTGGAGTCCGCACTGGACGACGTCACCGCGCTGATTCGCGGGTTCCTGACCAAGGTTGACATGACCGCCTGACCGGTTCCGGAATCAATGGGTTGGATATCCCATAGTTCTTAAGGCGCGCGGGTTAGCCTGACGCGATGGCACATTCCGATGTTCGAGACGAACAACGGTTGACCGCCAAGGGGCGCGCCACCCGGGACCGCATCGTGGAAGCGGCCGCCCAGCTGATTGTCACCGAGGGCCTGGCCGCGGCGAACATGGAAAACGTCCGCAAGGCGGCATCGGTCAGCGGTTCGCAGCTGGCCCACTACTTCACCGACAAGAGCGCTCTGATTCGCGCGGTCCTCAGGCGTCAGATCGGCGTGGTGCTCGACTTCCACCGGCAGCCCTCGCTGGGAGGCCTGGACTCCTTCGAAGACTTCGAGCGGTGGATCGACCTCAACATGCGGTATCTCAGGCGCATCGGGTATTTCGGCACGCCCACCTACCACGCGCTTGCCGCCCAGCTGGCGAAGTCCGACGACGCGACGCGCGAAACGCTGGCGGCCGGCTATTGGCAGTGGGTCGAACTGCTCCAGGCAGCGATCCACCGGATGAAGGACAACGGCACCTTGGTCGCGGACGCCGACGCCCGACGATTGGCGATGGTCATCGTCGCCGCCCATCAGGGCGGGGGCACGTTGGCCTTCACCTACCGCGCGGAGTGGCCGCACGCGGACGCGGTTCGATTCGCGATCAACTACCTACGCAGCTTTGCCACCGACCCCGGCGAGCGGGTTGCCCGACCTGCGCGGCGTCCACGGGGCCGCCGAAGGACCGTCACGTGAGCGACGACGGCCCAACGCGATTCACCAGCAAGGGATTGGCGACTCGCGCGCGCATCGTTAACGTAGCCGCCCGTCTGATGTTCGAGCGGGGCGTCGCCAACACCAGCATCGAGCAGGTTCGGCGCGCAGCGGGGGTGGGCGGCTCTCAGATCGCGCACTATTTCCGCGACAAACGCGATTTGACCCGCCAGGTCGTTGCCACCCGCCGCGAAGACGTGCGGGCATTCCACACCCAGCCACCGCTCGGCGCCCTGGACAGTGTCGACGCCCTGCAGGCATGGGCCGACGCCTGCGTCGCCGACATAGACGCCGTGTACCGCGTCGGCGGTTGCGTCTACGGCTCGTTGGCGGGTGAGCTGATCGACGCCGACGATCAGATACACGACGATCTCTCCGCCGGGTATGACCAGTGGATCGACCTGTTTCAGGCCGGCCTAACGGCAATGCGCCGACGCGGCGACTTGCGCTCCGGCGCGGACCCCCGCCACTTGGCGGTGTCGCTGGTCGTCGCGCATCAGGGCGGTGCGATGTTGACGTATGCCACCGGGGATCCGGAACCGCTGCGGACCGCCGTCAACGCCGCC
The DNA here is from genome assembly GCF_001672745.1 of Mycobacterium sp. E1386. Lineage (NCBI taxonomy): Bacteria > Bacillati > Actinomycetota > Actinomycetes > Mycobacteriales > Mycobacteriaceae > Mycobacterium > Mycobacterium sp. E1386. Next base: position 509 of record NZ_LZKH01000228.1, on the reverse strand, counting down.
GTCGACTACGTCCGCTCGTTCGCGACACCCGCGCGCAAGGACTGAGCCAAATAACGACACCCCTGGACAGATTGGGACGCATAGCCCATAATAACTGGGTCAGCTGTCCCATTATGTGCCCGGAGACCTAACCATGGTTGCGCACCTCCGGATTCGTTGAGGCGGGCCAGGAATTCGGGAGGAGCGCCACTTGTCCACCAGCGACGCATCCCAGCTGCCGACCGCCCCCGCGAGGGTGCGCGAGCAGCCCGGCGGGGAAACGATGCGCGCGATCATCCTCGACGGGTTCGGCGGCCTGGACAAGCTGGTCTTCGCCGACGTTCCGAAGCCGCTGCCCAAGAACGGCGAAGTGGTGATCGAAGTCAAGGCGTTCGGCATCAACCACGCCGAGATGCACATGCGGCGCGGTGAATGGGCCGAAGCCGCGGAAATCAGCGGCATCGAATGCGTCGGCGTCGTCGACTCATGCCCGGGCGGCGAATTCCCGGTGGGCGCCAAGGTGGCGGCGC
>NZ_LZKH01000227.1:0-21726 GCF_001672745.1 Mycobacterium sp. E1386 | reverse complement strand
GCATTGCCGTCCTCGTCACAGTCAAAACGCTTGCAGTGTCCGACCATGTGGAATTCGATATAGGCCGCGGCCGGCTGCTTACACCGAAACCCGTTGTCCAAGAAAGCGATCTGACATTGGGGGCAGAAATCGAGATGCTCGATGCCGCGTCCAACGGCAACCGGGTTATGCACCAGCCGGCTGGCGGGTGCACCATCGACCGTGCCGCGCGGACACTCATCTCGTCGAATCTGACCCGGCGAGCTCGTGATCGCGGCCCGGTCAATCAGTCGACGGTCGAATCCCGCCGCGCGGACGCAGGGGACCGACGTCGGCGGATCTTCACCGGCCCCGTTGGGCATCGGCGCGATCCTTTGAGCGTGAAAGTCGATGGGCACGTCGTGGCTCTCCTGTGATCTTGCGTCGCAGCCCCGGTGCGCCCGGTCTGCTCATCAGTGAGCGTGGCGCGCGCCGGGGTGAATAGTCATCACCCCGACCGCTCATTCACCCGGGTGATGGGTGTGGTCGGAAGACGTTCGCCCGAGTGGTCCGGTGGCCGCCACCTGACAGCGCGCGTTCGCATTGAGCACATTCGGGCTTCGGGTGTCTCAGCAAAGAATCAATTCATCGGAAGCGCTGATCACCGGATCCATTTACGATTGCGTCGTGCCTCACCCGTGATCTCGGTTACGGTCAGGTGATATCTGACTTCGAACGGGTATCCCCTGCTCAAGTCTGTTGTAATCACGATCGGAGCGTGCCGATGGCTGTCACGGTCAAGCCGCGGCTGGCTCGGATCGCGCTCGTCGCCGTCGTCGCGGTCATCATCCTCAGCGTCGCGATGTGCCGTTCGAGCCATACCGATACCGGCAATGCGGCCAAGCCGTCGGTGCCGACAGCGGCCCCGCCCAGCCCGCCGCCGAGCGCTGCGCGTCCTGAGCTGAATCTTGTCGCCGGCCACCGACTGGACCATGCCCTCGACGTAGTCCTTGCCCACGGGCGGGGGAGCCGGGGGTGGTGGCGCAGCGGCTCGGCGACGGTGGACTTCGCCCCGGCGACACCCGTCTTCCAGGTGGCCCCGGCCAAGCTGCCCGATGTCACCCCGGGTAGCTGTGTGAACGTGCGGGCCACCCCGCAAAGTTCACCGGCCGCCGGCGTCACCGCGCAAACCGTCATGATCACGTCGGCCATCGATGGCAAGTGCCCGCCGCCCGCAGGCTTCTACGGCACGGTCGCGTCGGTGTCGGGAAACACGATCGCCGTCAATGGGCTTGGCCCCGGCGGCCCCACCACGGTGACCGTTAACGACGCGACGTCCTACAAGAAGCAGACGATCAGCAACACCCAGGCGATCACGAACGGCACCTGTATGGGGGCTCAGGGGACGAACGACGGCGGCGCGCTGCAGGCGACGACCATCAGCCTCGAACAGTGCCCGCCGATGGGGCGCCCGCACCACCACCTGCACCTGCCGCACCTGCCCTTCCACCTTTAGCGGTGATCGCAAGCGCGGCGGAGCCGGGCGCAGCGGGTCGCCGCCCTCGGGCCTCGCGGTGACCGCAAGCGCGGCGGAGCCGGGCGCAGCGGGTCGCCGCCCTCGGGCCTCGCGGTGATCGCAAGCGCGGCGAAGCCGGGCGCGGCCGATTTAGACGGTGAAGCCGAGGGCACGCAATTGTTCGCGCCCGTCCTCGGTGATCTTGTCCGGGCCCCACGGCGGGTTCCACACCCAGTTGATCCGCAGGTCGTCGACCAGACCGCTGCTGACGAGCGCGCTGCGGGACTGGTCCTCGATGACGTCGGTCAGCGGGCAGGCCGCCGAGGTCAACGTCATATCGATCAGGGCGACAGTTCCGTCGTCGCCCTCTTCGACGTTGAGCCCGTAGACCAGGCCGAGATCGACGACGTTGATGCCCAATTCGGGGTCGACGACGTCGCGCATCGCCTCCTCGAGGTCGGCAACGAATTCGTCATCCGGTGCGGCGGTCTCGCTCATCTTTCTCCTCCTCGAAGTCCGCGCCCGTGTCCGAGCAAGCCTGCGCCAACGCGTCTTTGAACGCCATCCACCCCAGCAGCGCGCATTTCACCCGGGCCGGGTATTTGGCCACCCCGGCGAACGCGATCCCATCGCCGAGGACGTCCTCGTCGCCCTCGACGGTGCCGCGCGAGGACACCATCTCGGTGAACGCGCTGACGGTGTTCAGCGCCTCGGGCACGCTCTGACCGATCACCTGCTGGGTAAGCACCGACGTGGCCGCCTGGCTGATCGAACAGCCCTGGCCGTCATAGGAGACGTCCGCGACGCGCCGACCGTCGTCGGACAGCGCGACCCGCAGGGTCACCTCGTCGCCACAGACCGGGTTGACGTGGGAGACCTGCGCGCCGTACGGCTCGCGCAGGCCCCGGTGCTGCGGATGCTTGTAGTGATCGAGGATCACGTCCTGATACATCTGCTCCAGGCGCACGGTCAGTCTCTCCCGAAGAATTCCAGCGCCCGGCGCACGCCGGCCACCAGCCGCTCGACCTCGTCGGCGGTGCTGTACACGGCGAAGGACGCCCGGGCGGTGGCCGCCACGCCGAACCGGCGATGCAACGGCATCGCGCAGTGATGCCCCACCCGCACCGCTACACCGTCGTCGTCGAGGACCTGCCCGACGTCGTGCGCGTGCACGCCGTCGACGACGAACGAGACCGGCGAGCCGCGGTTTTCCATGACGGTCGGCCCGACGATCCGCACACCCTCGATGCCCGCGAGGCCCTTGAGCGTCGCGGCGACCAGTTCGCGCTCGTGCGCGCGCACCGCGTCCATGCCGATGGCACCCAAATAACGCGCGGCCGCGCCCAATCCGACGATCTGAGACGTCATCGGCGTGCCGGCCTCGAATCGTTGCGGCGCCGGGGCGTAGGTCGACGCCTCCATGGTCACCGTCTCGATCATCGACCCGCCGGTGAGGAAGGGCGGCAGTTCGGACAACACCTCGCGCCGCGCGTAGAGCGCACCGACCCCATTGGGGGCCAACATCTTGTGGCCGGAGAACGCGGCGAAGTCGACGCCCAGCGCGTGCAGGTCGACCGGCTCGTGCGGCACCGACTGGCAGGCGTCCAGCACCGTGACGGCGCCGACGGCGTGAGAACGGCTGACCAGTTCCGCCACCGGCGCCACCGCGCCGGTCACATTCGAATGATGGCTGAAGGCAACGACTTTCACGCGCTCGTCAAGCTCCAGCGAATCCAAATCGATGCGCCCGTCGTCGGTCACGCCGAACCAGCGCAGCGTGGCGCCGCTGCGACGGGCCAGCTCCTGCCAGGGCACGATGTTCGCGTGGTGCTCCAGCTCGGTGGTGACGATCACGTCGCCCTCACCCACTGCCCGGTCGAACCTCTTGTCGCCCAGCACGTATGACGCCAGGTTGAGCGCCTCGGTGGCGTTGCGGGTGAAGACCAGCTCGTCGGCATGGGCGCCGACGAACGCCGCGACGTCGGCGCGGCCCTGCTCGTAGGCGTCGGTCGCCTCCTCCATCAGCTGGTGCGCGCCACGATGCACCGCGCCGTTGGAGGTGATCAGGAACTCACGTTCGGCGTCGAGCACCTGCAGCGGGCGCTGCGACGTCGCGCCGGAATCCAGGTACGCCAACTGCTTCCCGCCGCGCATCACGCGCTTCAGGATGGGAAAGTCAGCGCGGATGGCGTCGACATCCAGTGCGGTCATGTGCCTACGCCCCCGCGGCCGCCGCTTCGGTGAAGCGCACGTAGCCGTTCTCCTCGAGCTCGTCGGCCAGCTCGGGACCGCCGGATTCGACGATCCGCCCGCCGACGAACACGTGCACGAACTGTGGGCGGATGTAGCGCAGGATCCGGGTGTAGTGGGTGATCAACAGGATGCCGCCGTGCTCGGCCTCCGCGTAACGGTTCACGCCCTCGCTGACCACCCGCAGCGCGTCCACATCCAGCCCGGAATCGGTCTCGTCGAGGATGGCGATCTTGGGCTTGAGCAGACCCAGCTGCAGGATTTCGTGGCGCTTCTTCTCCCCGCCGGAAAACCCTTCGTTGACACTGCGTTCGGCGAACGCCGGGTCGATGTCGAGGTCGGCCATCGCGGCCTTGACCTCCTTGACCCAATGCCGCAGTTTCGGCGGCTCGCCGCGGACGGCGGTGGCGGCGCTGCGCAGGAAGTTCGACATCGACACGCCGGGCACCTCGACGGGGTACTGCATGGCCAAAAACAGCCCGGCGCGGGCGCGTCCGTCGACGCTCATGTCCAGCACGTCCTGGCCGTCCAGCGTGATCGACCCGGACGTCACCCGATACTTCGGGTGGCCGGCGATGGCGTAGGACAACGTGGACTTGCCCGAGCCGTTGGGGCCCATCACCGCATGCGTCTCACCGGATTTGACGGTCAGATTGACGCCGTTGAGGATTCCGATCTCGCGGCTGCCCTCGGGGGCGTTGGGATCTTCGACGCTGACGTGCAGGTCTTTAATTTCCAAAGTCGTCATGACGCTGTTGTCTTCTCCGTGATTTCCAGTTCGTGTTCGATGGCGGCGGTCAGGCGTTCGCGGATGTCCGGCACGGCGATCTTGGCGATGATCTCGCCGAAGAAGCCGCGCACCACCAGCCGGCGCGCCTGGTCCTCGGGGATGCCGCGGGCCCGCAAGTAGAACAGTTGCTCGTCGTCGAAACGTCCGGTGGCACTGGCGTGCCCGGCCCCGACGATCTCGCCGGTCTCGATCTCCAGGTTGGGCACCGAGTCGGCGCGCGCCCCGTCGGTGAGCACCAGGTTGCGGTTCACCTCGAAGGTGTCGGTGTCGGTGGCGTCGGCGCGGATCAGCACGTCACCGATCCACACGGTGTGCGCGTCGGGCAGCTGCGAGGACGGATCCCCTTGCAGCGCACCCTTGTACAGCACGTTCGACTTGCAGTTGGGCTGGGCGTGGTCGACCAGCAGCCGTGATTCAAGGTGCTGCCCGTCGTCGGCGAAGTACAGGCCGAGCAGCTCGGCGTCCCCGCCCGGGGCGGCGTAGCGTACGTTGGCCGACATCCGCACCACCTCGCCGCCCAGGGTGACGGCGACGTGGCGCAGCACCGCGTCCTTGCCCAGCTTGGCGTGGTGCGCGGACAGGTGGACCATGTCGTCGGCCCAGTCGGCGACCCACACCACGGTGAGCCGGGCGGCGTCGCCGACGATCAATTCGACGTTGTCGGCGTAGGTTCCGCTCCCCCGGAGGTCGATCACCACGACCGCCTCGCCGAGTTCGGCGACGCTGATCTGCAGGTGTCCGTAGGCCACCGCGCCGGCGCCCGGCCCCGTCACCGTGATGTTGACCGGCTCGGCGACCTGGGTGTCGCGGCCGACGCTTACCAGCGTCGCGGAGTTGAACGACGAAAACGCTTGCGCGGCAACGCGATCGGTGGGCACACCGGCACGGCCCAGCCGCTCGTCGCCGCGGCGGACGGTTTCGACCTGCACGCCCGGTTGCTCGCCGACGCTGATCTGCGCCTTACCGGTGGCCTGAGCCGAGCCGTCGTGCAGCCCGCGCAGCCGCCGCAGCGGGGTGAACCGCCAGATTTCGTCGCGCCCGCTGGGCACCTCGAAGGCGTCCACGTCGAAGGACGCGAACAACTCGCCCTTGTTCAGGGCAGCAGCAGTCGTGGCGGTCATCCGACCGCGCCCTCCATCTGCAGCTCGATGAGCCGGTTGAGCTCCAGGGCGTACTCCATGGGCAGCTCTTTGGCGATCGGCTCGACGAAGCCGCGCACCACCATCGCCATCGCCTCGTCCTCGGTCAGCCCGCGGCTCATGAGGTAGAACAGCTGGTTGTCGCTGACCTTGGACACGGTGGCCTCGTGGCCCATCGTGACGTCATCCTCGCGGATGTCGACATAGGGGTAGGTGTCACTGCGGCTGATCGTATCGACCAGCAGCGCATCGCATTTCACGCTGGAACGCGATCCGTGCGCGCCCTTGTTCACCTGCACCAGGCCCCGGTAAGAGGTGCGGCCGCCGCCGCGGGCCACCGACTTCGACACGATGTTGCTCGACGTGTTGGGCGCCAGGTGCAGCATCTTGGCGCCGGCGTCCTGGTGCTGACCCTCCCCGGCGAACGCGACCGAGAGAACCTCGCCCTTGGCGTGCTCGCCGGTCATCCAGACGGCCGGATACTTCATGGTCACCTTGGACCCGATGTTGCCGTCGACCCACTCCATCGTCGCGCCGGCCTCGGCCCGGGCCCGCTTGGTGACCAGGTTGTAGACGTTGTTCGACCAGTTCTGAATCGTGGTGTAACGGCAACGGCCACCGGGCTTTACGATGATCTCCACCACCGCCGAGTGCAGCGAGTCGGACGTGTAGATGGGCGCGGTGCAGCCCTCCACGTAATGCACGTACGCGTCTTCGTCGACGATGATCAGGGTCCGCTCGAACTGGCCCATGTTCTCGGTGTTGATCCGGAAGTAGGCCTGCAGCGGGATGTCGACGTGCACGCCCGGCGGAACGTAGATGAAGGATCCGCCGCTCCACACCGCGGTGTTCAGCGCGGAGAACTTGTTGTCCCCGGCCGGGATCACGGTGCCGAAGTACTGCTGGAAGAGCTCGGGGTGTTCCCGCAGGCCGGTGTCGGTGTCGAGGAAGATGACACCTTGGGATTCCAGGTCCTCGCGGATCTGGTGGTACACCACCTCGGACTCGTACTGGGCGGCCACGCCGGCGACCAGCCGCTGCTTCTCGGCCTCCGGGATGCCCAGCCGGTCGTAGGTGTTGCGGATGTCCTCGGGCAGGTCATCCCAACTGGCGGCCTGCTTTTCGGTGGACCGCACGAAGTACTTGATGTTGTCGAAGTCGATGCCCGCGAGGTTCGAGCCCCACGTCGGCATCGGCTTGCGATCGAAGATGCGCAGCGCCTTCAGCCGGGTCTGCAGCATCCATTCGGGCTCGTTCTTCTTCGCCGAGATGTCGCGAACCACCGCCTCGGACAGGCCGCGCTGGGCGCTGGCCCCGGCGGTGTCGGAATCGGCCCAGCCATAGCCGTAGCGGCCCAGCGAGGCGATCGTCTGCTCCTGGGTCAACGGCTCTGCTTCTCCCGCTTTAAAGGCCTTCTGGGCCTCTGGCGTGAGGGTCATAACGACGCTCCTTCGATGCTCGTGGTGTCGCGACGCGGGCTGGGCGCCGGGGTAAGTGGCACGTGGGTGGTGCAAGCGCAGTTCCCGTTGACGATGGTCGCCAACCGCTGCACGTGGGTCCCGAGCACCTCGGCCATGGCCTGCTGCTCGGCTTCACACAGCTCCGGGAATTCCTCGGCGACGTGTGACACCGGGCAGTGGTGCTGGCAGATCTGCACGCCGTGGATCGGGCCGCCGACCCGCGTCGTGGTGGCGACGTAACCCGCCTCGGTCAGCGCGCCGGCCACCCGCTCGGCTGCCGCCTCGACTTCGGCGTCGTCGTCGCCCTCTGCCGACGGTACTCCGGCCAGGATCGAGTCGATCCGTTGCCGGGCGAACGTGCGGACGGCGTCCTCGCCACCGATCTCCCGCAGCTGCCGCATGGCAGCCGCCGCGAGATCGTCGTACGCGTGCTCGAGCTTGGCGCGGCCCCCCGCGGTGAGCCGGAACCGCTTGGCGGGACGCCCGCGCCCCACCTGCTGCCAGGACGCGGCGGGCACCGACTCGGCCTCCCCCGCCTCGATCAGGGCGTCGAGGTGGCGGCGCACGCCGGCAGCGGCCAGCCCGAGTCGGTCACCGATCTCACCGGCGGTGATCGATCCGGACTCCACCAGCAGGCGCACGATGGCGCGGCGGGTGTGCCCATCTGGCACCGCCGCGCCCACGGCAACGTCGTCGAGGCCGGTCCGGATTTTCACAACACCAGTGTGACGCAATTCCGGGGATCGGTCTACCAAGGGTGCCCTGGGCGGGCGTTGCGCTGGTCACACTGGGTGGGACGCGCGGCGACCCGTCCCCCAGCTTCGCGCCCGGCTACGCCGCGCTCGCGATCGCCGCCGGGTTGCAAGGCGAGCCCGGCGAGCCCGGCGGCTACGCTGCTCTGATGGCAGCCCGCCACCACGTGCTGAGCTCGTCGATCGCCAGCCTGCATGGCGACGAGCAGGCGGTGGGCACGCCGCTGAACGCTACCGAGCTCACCGCGCTGCAGCGCACCCGCCTGTTCGGCGCGACCGGCACCATCCTGATGGCCATCGGCGCGCTGGGCGCCGGCGCCCGGCCCGTGGTCCAGGACCCGACCTTCGGGGTGCGGCTGCTCAACCTGCCGTCTCGGATCCAGACCGTGTCCCTGACGATGACGACCACCGGCGCGGTCATGATGGCGCTGGCCTGGCTGATGCTCGGGCGGTTCGCGTTGGGCAGCCGGCGGATGTCGCGCGGTGACCTGGACCGCACCCTGCTGCTGTGGACGCTGCCGCTGCTGATCGCCCCGCCGATGTACAGCAAAGACGTCTACTCGTACCTGGCCCAGAGCCAGATCTCGCTGGAGGGACTCGACCCGTATCGGGTGGGGCCGGCGTCCGGGCTCGGGCTGTCCCACGTCTTCACGCTGTCGGTGCCCACGCTGTGGCGGGAGACGCCGGCGCCCTACGGCCCGCTGTTTTTGTGGATCGGGCGCGGCATCTCGGCCATCACCGGGGAGAACATCGTCGCCGCGGTGCTGTGCCACCGGCTCGTCGAGCTGATCGGCGTGGGACTCATCGTCTGGGCGACCCCGCGGCTGGCCCGGCGCTGCGGCGTCGCGGAGGTCAGCGCGCTGTGGCTGGGCGCGGCCAATCCGCTGCTGATCATGCATCTGGTCGCCGGCGTTCACAACGAGGCACTGATGCTCGGCCTGATGCTGGCCGGCGCCGAGTTCGCGCTGCGGGGAATCGACTCGCCGCGGCTGTTTCCGGCCTCCTGGCGGCCGGGTCCCGACTGGGAACCGCTGGGCATGCTGCTGGCCGGCGCGGTCCTGATCGTGCTGTCGTCACAGGTGAAACTGCCGTCGCTGCTGGCGCTCGGATTCGTCACGATGGCGCTGGCGTACCGCTGCGGCGGCAACCTGCGGGCGCTGCTGCTGTCGGGCGGCGCGATGAGCGCATTGTCGCTGGCGGTGATGGCGCTCGTCGGATGGGCCAGCGGCCTCGGATTCGGCTGGATCTACACGCTGGGCACCGCCAACGTCGTGCGCAGCTGGATGTCGCCGCCGACGCTGCTCGCCCTGGGCACCGGGCAGGTGGGCATCCTGCTGGGGCTGGGCGACCACACCACCGCGGTGCTGGGGCTCACGCGCGCCATCGGCGTGCTGATCATCACGGTGATGGTGGGCTGGCTGCTGGTGGCCGTCTTCCGGGGCCGGTTGCATCCGATCGGCGGCCTGGGCGTGGCGCTGGGCGTCACGGTGCTGCTGTTCCCCGTCGTGCAGCCCTGGTACCTGCTCTGGGCGATCATCCCGCTCGCCGCCTGGGCCACCCGCAGCGGCTTCCGGGTGGCGGTCATCGTCATCACCCTGGTCGTCGGCATCTTCGGGCCGACGGCCAACGGCGACCGCTTCGCGTTGTTCCAGATCGTCGACGCGACCCTGGCCAGCACCGTGATCGTGGCGGTGCTCATCGCGGTGACCTACACCCGCCTGCCGTGGCGGCGACTCCCGGCCGACAGCGCCGAGACGCAAGAGGCAACCGCCGAAACGGCGGCGGCGCCCGCGACCGCGCAGACCCCTCGCCCGGCGGCGGTGCCCGACGCCTACGCTGATTCCACGTGAGCTCGGACGTTCCTGAAACAGTCGTGCGACTGCGCGGGGTGAGCAAGCACTACGGATCCACCACGGCCGTCGCCGATCTCGACCTCGAGGTGCACGCCGCCGAAGTGCTCGCCCTGCTGGGCCCCAACGGCGCCGGCAAGACCACGACGGTCGAAATGTGCGAGGGTTTCGTGCGCCCGGACGCCGGCACCATCGAGGTGCTCGGGCTGGACCCGATCGCCGACAACGCCCGCCTGCGCACCCGCATCGGGGTGATGTTGCAGGGTGGCGGCGGCTATCCCAGCGCCCGCGCGGGGGAAATGCTCAACCTGGTCGCCTCCTACGCCGCCGACCCGCTGGACCCGGCGTGGCTGCTGGACACCCTGGGCCTCACCGATGCCGCCCGCACCACCTACCGACGCCTCTCCGGTGGGCAGCAGCAGCGGCTCGCGCTGGCGTGCGCGCTGGTCGGCCGCCCGGAACTGGTCTTCCTCGACGAACCGACCGCGGGCATGGACGCGCACGCCCGGCTGCTGGTTTGGGAACTGATCGACGCGTTGCGCCGCGACGGCGTGACGGTGCTGCTGACCACCCACCAACTCAAGGAGGCCGAGGAGCTGGCCGATCGGCTGGTCATCATCGACCACGGCGCGACCGTCGCCGCGGGTACGCCGACCGAGCTGATGCGCGCCGGCGCGAAGGACGAGCTGCGGTTCACCGCGCCGCCGCGGCTCGACCTGTCGCTGCTGACCGCCGCCCTGCCCGAGGAGTACAAGGCATCCGAGGTGACGCCGGGCGAGTATCTGGTCGAGGGCCCGGTCGACCCTCAAGTGCTGGCCACCGTGACGGCGTGGTGCGCGCGGATCGACGTGCTGGCCACCGACATGCGCGTCGAGCAGCGCAGCCTCGAGGACGTGTTCCTCGACCTCACCGGCAGGAAGTTGCGGCCTTGAATCTGGACAAGACCCAATCGAACGTCTTTCCCGCGGGGACCTTCACCCCCGACCCGCGGCCCAGCACCGTGCCGCGGATGCTGGCCGCGCAGTTCGGCCTCGAGCTCAAGCTGCTGCTGCGCAACGGCGAGCAGCTGCTGCTGACCATGTTCATCCCGATCACGCTGCTAGTCGGGTTGACGCTCTTGCCGTTTGGCTCCTTCGGGCACAACCGCGCCGCCACCTTCGTTCCGGCCATCATGGCCCTCGCGGTCATCTCGACCGCCTTCACCGGGCAGGCCATCGCGGTCGCCTTCGACCGGCGCTACGGCGCGCTCAAGCGGCTGGGGGCGACCCCGCTGCCGGTCTGGGGCATCATCGCCGGCAAGTCGCTGGCTGTGGTCACCGTGGTGTTCCTGCAGGCAATCCTGTTGGGCGCCATCGGGTTTGCGCTGGGCTGGCGACCCGCCCCCGCCGCGTTGGCGTTGGGTGCGGCGGTCATCGCTCTGGGCACCGCGGGCTTCACCGCCCTCGGGCTGTTGCTGGGGGGGACGCTGCGGGCCGAGATCGTGCTCGCGGTCGCCAACCTGCTGTGGTTCGTCTTCGCCGGCCTCGGTGCGCTGACGGTGGAATCCGGGATGATCCCGACCGGCGTCAAGTGGGCGGCCCGGCTCACCCCGTCGGGCGCGCTGACCGAGGCCCTGTCGCGGGCGATGGTCCTGTCGGTGGACTGGTTCGGCGTCGTCGTCCTGGCGGTGTGGGGCGCGGTGGCGGCGCTGGCGGCGCTGCGCTGGTTCCGGTTCACCTGACGGGCGGCCCGAGGGCTTACTACAGGACGTAGTTTTCCTTGGCCTACCATCGGGCCATGCCCGTGGGACGCACGCTGATGCGGTTGGTCGACCTGCTCCCCAACCCGAGCGTGCGCGTCCAGCGCCTCGTCGCCGTGGCCGTCATCCTCACCCAGGGCGGCATCGCCGTCACCGGCGCGATCGTCCGGGTCACGGCGTCGGGGCTCGGTTGTCCCACCTGGCCGCAGTGCTTTCCGGGTAGCTTCGTCCCGGTCGCGCACGCCGAGGTGCCACGCATCCACCAGGCGGTCGAGTTCGGCAATCGGATGATCACCTTCGCGGTGGTCGTCGCCGCGGCGCTCGCCGTGCTGGCCGTGACCCGGGCGCGCCGCCGCCGGGAAGTGCTGGTGTACGCGTGGCTGATGCCGGTGTCGACGGTGGTCCAGGCGGTCATCGGCGGCATCACCGTGCGCACCGGGCTGCTGTGGTGGACGGTGGCCATCCACCTGCTCACCTCGATGACGATGGTGTGGCTGTCGGTGCTGCTCTACGTCAAGATCGGCGAGCCCGACGACGGAGTGGTGCACCGGCGCGTGGCCCGGCCGCTACGCGCCCTGACCGCGCTGATCGGCCTGGACCTGGCCGTGGTGCTGGTCACCGGCACGCTGGTGACGGCCGCCGGCCCGCACGCGGGAGACCGCAGCCCCACCCGAACCGTCCCCCGGCTCAAGGTCGCCGTGGACACCCTGGTCCACGCCCACTCCTCGCTGCTGATCGCCTACCTCGCCCTGCTGGTCGGGCTGGGCTTCGGGCTGTTGGCGGTGGGCGCCGCCCGGCCCATCCTGCGGCGGCTGATCGTCCTGCTCGCCCTGGTGTGCGCGCAGGCCGCGGTCGGCACCGCCCAGTACTTCACTGGAGTGCCCGCCGCGCTGGTCGCCCTGCACGTGGCCGGGGCCGCGGCGTGCACCGCCGCGACCGCCGCGCTATGGGCGTCGATGCGAGAGCGGGCCGAGCCCGAGCCGCTCGCAGGCTGACTCCACGGCCAGCGCGAACTCGCGCTGGGCGCGCTCACGGGTGGCGGCGTCCAGGTGCCGCCAGCCCAGCGACGGCGCGACGAGGTCGAGCCGCACCAGCCGATCCCCGGCCACGTCGGCGCGCGCGTAGAGCAGGTCGCGCGCGGCGATTCCGGCGCGATCCGCGGCCGCCGCGAGCGCGGCGTAGCCGAGATCCCACGATTCGAACTCCGGCTCGTCCGGCCAGGCGTGCGATTGCTCACCGCCGAGGAAGATCAACGCCGCCCCCGCCGTCCCGCCCGCCAGCGTTGGTACCCCGTCGTTCTCCAGGTCGCGCAGATACCGCTCACCGAGGTTCCAAACGACCGCGTCGGGCGGGTTGAGCAGGTGGCGCGCCCGCCGCGTCCAGGCTAGGAATTCGTCGCGCCGGTCCGGTTCGTCCGGGGTCGCACGCAGGATGACCAGGTCGGCGCGCAGGGTCTCGGGGTCGTCCCAGGACCGCCAGCGGGCGTGCAGCCCACGAGTTCGCAACGCGGGCACCAGGCCAGCGTCGTCGGGGTCGCCGCCGGCGCGCCCGGGAGGACCCGCCAGCACGAGGCGGGGATGGAAGATGTCCGGACGGGCGAGTTTCATGCCCGGGCATGATAAGCACATGCACGCAATCGAAGTCAGCGAAACCGGCGGCCCCGAGGTGCTGCGCTACATCGACGCGCCCCAACCCATGCCGGGGTCCGGCGAGGTGCTGATCAAAGCCGAGGCGATCGGCGTCAACTACATCGACACCTACTTCCGCTCGGGCCAGTACCCGCGTGAGCTGCCGTTCATCCTCGGTTCGGAACTGTGCGGCACCGTCGCCGCGGCGGGCGACGGCGTCGACGGGTTCCGCGTCGGTGACCGGGTGGTCAGCGCGTCGGCGTCGGGCGGTTACGCCGAATACGCCACCGCCCCAGCGACTTTGACGGCACACGTGCCGGACGACGTGAGTCCCGACGTGGCGGCCTCGGTGCTGCTGAAAGGCTTGACCGCGCACTACCTGCTCAAGTCCGTGTATCCGGTGCAGGCCGGCGACACCATCCTGGTGCACGCCGGCGCGGGCGGGGTCGGATTGATCCTGACGCAGTGGGCCCATCTGCTGGGCGCCCGGGTCATCACCACGGTCTCCACGCCTGAGAAGGCCCGGCTGTCCCGGCGGGCCGGTGCCGACGAGGTGCTGTCCTACCCCGACGACGCGGACGAATTCGGCCGGCAGATTCGCGGGCTCACCGACGGCGCCGGCGTCGAGGCCGTGTACGACGGCGTGGGCGCCACGACGTTCGAGGCCAGCCTCGCCAGCCTGGCGGTGCGGGGAACGCTGGCGCTGTTCGGAGCGGCCAGCGGACCCGTTCCGCCGTTCGACCCGCAGCGCCTCAACGCCGCCGGCTCGGTGTTCCTGACCCGGCCGTCGCTGGCGCACTTCATCCGCACCGGCCAGGAATTCAGTTGGCGGGCCGAGGAATTGTTCGACGCGATCGCCGGCAGGGCCATCACCGTCGAGGTCGGCGGGCGCTATCCGCTGGCGGAAGCCACGCGCGCCCATCAGGACCTGCAGGGCCGCAAGACCGCCGGCTCCATCGTGCTGCTGCCCTGAGAGCGCAGCCGCGACGCGGCGCGTCAGAACAAATGCGGCAGCGCGATCACCGAGTCGACCGCCAACGCGCAGAACACCACTGCGAGGTAGTTGTTCGATTGCAGGAACAACCGCAGCGGCTTGACGGGCTCGCCGGCGCGAACCCCGGCGTGGAGCTGGTGGGCCATCGCCAGGAACCACACCCCGGCGACCACGGCGACCGCCGCGTAGAGCCAGCCGGTGGCCAGCGCCAGCGCCAGTGTCGCCGCGACCGTCAGCCAGGTGTAGATCAGGATCTGCTTGGTGACCTGACGCTCGGTCGCGACGGCGGGCAGCATCGGGACGCCGGCCGCTTTGTAGTCGTCCTTGTAACGCATCGCCAGCGCCCAGGTGTGTGGCGGCGTCCAGAAGAAGATGATCGCGAACATCACCAGCGCCGGCCAGCCGATGGTGCCGGTGACGGCCGACCAGCCGATCATCACCGGCATGCAGCCGGCGGCGCCGCCCCACACGACGTTCTGCGACGTACGCCGCTTGAGCAGCAGCGTGTAGACCAGCACATAGAAGGCGATGGTGGCGCCGGCCAGGTGTGCCGACAGCATGTTCGTCGTCCACCACAGCCAAAAGAACGACGCCACCGACAGCGCCAATCCGAACACCAGCGCGTGGCTGCGCGGGACCCTGGCGCTGGCCAGTGGCCGGCGCGCCGTGCGCTTCATCACCTTGTCGATGTCGGCGTCGGCCACGCAGTTCAGGGTGTTGGCTCCCCCGGCGGCCAGCATCCCGCCGACCAACGTGTTGAGGATCAGCAGCGGATCCACGGTGCCGCGGTGGGCAAGCAGCATGGCCGGAATGGTGGTGACGAGCAGCAGCTCGATCACCCGCGGCTTGGTCAGTGCCAGATACGCCAGCACCGTGCCCTGTATTCGGCTCGGTGCCCCTCGACTCGGGGCGACGCGCCCGCGAACGCTCACGCAATCACTCCTTGGGGTCGCAGCAGCGCGCAGCATCTACTACACACGATGGTAGACCGCGGGCCGCCGATGGCCCGCCCGCAGGGTCCATTCACCCAGACTTCTCCCAGATTTCCGAACTGAATGTTACGGGTCGACGGCCACCGCGTAATTTTCACACGGGCCGGCTGCGGGTACCCAAAACCTGCACTGCAAGAGCCGGCCCTCCCGCACTAGGGTGGGATTGATCAGCTTGATGACCCCAAGGACTGAGTCTGTGACCACACTCGAAGAGATCTCGACGCTGACCCAACCGCATCTCCCCGACGACTGGTCCGAGCTCGACTCGGCTGCCGTCGACACCGTTCGGGTGCTGGCCGCCGACGCGGTCCAGAAGGTTGGCAACGGACATCCCGGAACGGCGATGAGCCTGGCCCCGCTGGCGTACACCCTGTTCCAGCGCACGATGAAACACGATCCCAGCGACACCTATTGGCTGGGTCGCGACCGGTTCGTGTTGTCCTGCGGGCACAGCAGCCTGACGCTGTACATCCAGCTGTACCTGGGTGGGTTCGGCCTGGAGCTGTCCGACATCGAGTCGTTGCGCACATGGGGTTCCAAGACGCCCGGGCACCCGGAGTTCCGGCACACCAAGGGCGTTGAGATCACCACCGGTCCGCTCGGCCAGGGCCTCGCCTCGGCGGTGGGCATGGCCATGGCCGCGCGCTATGAGCGCGGGTTGTTCGACCCCGACGCCGCCGAGGGCACCAGCCCGTTCGACCACTTCATCTACGTGATCGCCTCCGACGGTGACATCGAGGAGGGCGTCACCTCGGAAGCCTCGTCGCTGGCCGCGGTCCAGCAGCTGGGCAACCTCATCGTGTTCTACGACCACAACCAGATCTCGATCGAGGACGACACCAACATCGCGCTGTGCGAGGACACCGCCGCGCGCTACGAGGCCTACGGCTGGCACGTGCAAAGGGTCGAAGGCGGCGAGAACGTCGTCGGCATCGAGGAGGCCATCGCCAACGCCAGGGCCGTCACCGACCGGCCGTCGTTCATCGAGTTGCGCACCATCATCGGCTTCCCGGCGCCGAAGTTGATGAACACCGGCAAGGCGCACGGCGCGGCGCTGGGCGACGAGGAAGTCGCGGCCGTCAAGGAGATTTTGGGCTTCGATCCCGAGAAGAAGTTCGAGGTGCGCGACGAGGTCATCGCCCACACCCGCAAGCTGGTGGACCGGGGCAAGGAAGCACACGAGAAGTGGCAGGCGGACTTCGACGCGTGGGCGGAGCGCGAACCCGACCGCAAGGCACTGCTGGACCGGTTGACCGCCGAGGAATTGCCCGACGGCTGGGAAGCCGACATCCCGCGCTGGGAACCCGGCGACAAGGCGCTGGCGACCCGTGCGGCGTCCGGCAAGGTGCTCAATGCCGTGGGTCCGAAGCTTCCGGAGTTGTGGGGCGGCTCGGCCGACCTGGCGGGCAGCAACAACACCACCATGGACAACGTCAAATCCTTTGGTCCGCCGTCGATTTCGACCAAGGACTACACGGCGGACTGGTACGGCCGCACGCTGCACTTCGGTGTGCGCGAGCACGCGATGGGCGCCATCTTGTCCGGCATCGTGCTGCACGGCCCGACCAGGGCTTACGGCGGCACGTTCCTGCAGTTCTCCGACTACATGCGCCCGGCGGTGCGGCTGGCCGCGCTGATGGACATCGACACCATCTACGTGTGGACGCACGACTCGATCGGGCTCGGCGAGGACGGACCGACACACCAGCCGATCGAGCACCTCGCGGCGCTGCGCGCCATCCCCAAGCTGTCGGTGGTGCGGCCCGCCGACGCCAACGAGACGGCGTACGCCTGGCGCACAATCCTCGCCCGCGGCAACGGCAGCGGCCCGGTCGGGCTGATCCTGACCCGCCAGGGCGTGCCGATCCTCGAAGGCACCAACGTCGAGGGCGTGGCGAAGGGCGGCTACATCCTCGGTGATCCCGGCGGCGACGAGCCGGACGTCGTCTTGATCGCCACCGGCTCAGAGGTTCAGCTTGCGGTTGAGGCCCAGAAGCTGTTGGCGGACAAGGACATTGTCGCGCGGGTGGTGTCCATGCCGTGCGTGGAGTGGTTCGAATCCCAGCCCGAGGACTACCGCGACAGCGTGCTGCCCCCGTCGGTGTCGGCCCGGGTGGCCGTCGAGGCGGGCGTCGCGCAGCCCTGGCACAAGCTCGTCGGCGACACCGGCAAGATCGTGTCGATCGAGCACTACGGCGAATCCGCCGACTACGAAACTTTGTTCCGTGAATTCGGTTTCACCGCAGACGCCGTCGCGGCCGCTGCGGAACAAGTCGTGGATAACTGAGAAAGGGTGATTCACATGACTCAGAACCCAAACCTCGCGGCGCTGTCCGCCGCGGGCGTTTCCGTTTGGCTTGATGACCTGTCGCGCCAGCGGCTGCAGTCGGGCAATCTGCAGGAGCTGATCGACACGAAAAGCGTTGTGGGGGTGACCACGAACCCGTCGATCTTCCAGAAGGCGTTCGCTGAGGGCGACACCTACAACGATCAGATCGCCGAGCTCGCCGAGCGGGGCGCCGACGTCGACGCCACTGTCCGCACCGTCACCACCGACGATGTCCGCAACGCGTGCGACGTGCTGCGGCCGCAGTGGGAAGCTTCCGACGGCGTCGACGGCCGGGTATCCATCGAGGTGGACCCGCGCCTGGCGGCCGAGACCGACAAGACCACGGCGCAGGCCGTCGAGCTGTGGAAGATCGTCGACCGGCCGAACGCGTACATCAAGATCCCTGCGACCAAGGCCGGCATCCCGGCTATCACGGCCGTCCTGGCGGAAGGGATTTCGGTCAACGTCACGCTCATCTTCTCGGTGGAGCGGCACCGCCAGGTGATGGACGCCTACCTGGCCGGCCTGGAGAAGGCGCGCGAGGCGGGACACGACCTGTCCAAGATCCATTCCGTCGCATCGTTTTTCGTCTCCCGGGTGGACACCGAGGTCGACAAGCGGCTGGAGAAGATCGGTTCCGAGGAGGCGCTGGCGTTGCGCGGTCAGGCCGGGGTGGCGAATGCCCGGCTGGCCTACGCCGCCTACCAGGAGGTGTTCGAGGGCGGCGATCGCTACGAGGCGCTCAAGGGCGACGGCGCCCGAGTGCAGCGCCCGCTGTGGGCGTCCACCGGGGTCAAGAACCCCGACTACTCCGACACCCTCTACGTCACGGAGCTGGTCGCTCCGAACACGGTGAACACCATGCCGGAGAAGACGATTGACGCGGTCGCCGAGCACGGCGAGATCAAGGGTGACACCGTCACCGGCACCGCTTCGGGCGCCCAGGAGGTGTTCGACAAGCTGAGCTCGATCGGGATCGACTTGACCGACGTCTTCCAGGTGCTGGAGAACGAGGGCGTGGAGAAGTTCGTGGACTCGTGGACCGAGCTGCTGGAGGAGACGCAGAAACAGCTGGATTCCGCCTCGAAATGAGCCCGGCTCGTAACGCTGCACAATGGCATAACCCGTTACGGGACAAGCGCGACAAGCGGCTGCCGAGGATCGCCGGCCCATGCGGCATGGTCATTTTCGGTGTCACCGGCGACCTCGCCCGCAAGAAGGTGATGCCGGCCATCTACGACCTGGCCAACCGCGGGCTGCTGCCGCCGAGCTTCTCCCTGGTGGGCTTCGCCCGTCGGGACTGGGAAACCCAGGATTTTCGCAAGGTGGTCTATCAGGCCGTCAAGGATCACTGCCGGACGCCGTTCCGGGAGGAGAACTGGGAGCGGCTGGCCGAGGGATTCCGTTTCGTGCCAGGGTCTTTCGATGACGACACGTCGTTCGCCCGGCTGGCCGAAACCCTGGACAAACTGGACGCCGAGCGCGGCACCGGCGGCAACCACGCGTTCTACCTGGCCATCCCGCCGAAGTCCTTCCCGGTGGTGTGCGAACAGCTGCACAAGTCCGGGCTGGCCCGCCCGCAGGGCGATCGATGGAGCCGGGTGGTCATCGAGAAGCCGTTCGGGCACGACCTGGAGAGCGCGCAGGCGCTCAACCATGCGGTCAATGCCGTCTTCCCCGAGGAGGCGGTGTTCCGCATCGACCACTACCTGGGCAAGGAGACGGTCCGCAACATCCTGGCGCTGCGGTTCGCCAATCAGTTGTTCGACCCGATCTGGAACGCGCACTACGTCGATCACGTGCAGATCACCATGGCCGAGGACATCGGATTGGGCGGGCGCGCCGGTTATTACGACGGTATCGGCGCCGCCCGCGATGTCATCCAGAACCACCTGATGCAGCTGCTGGCGCTCACCGCGATGGAAGAGCCGGTCAGCTTCAATCCCGCGGCGTTGCAGACCGAGAAGATCAAGGTGCTCTCGGCGACCCAGCTGGCCGAACCGCTCGACGAGACCACCAGCCGCGGCCAGTACGCCGGCGGCTGGCAGGGCGGCGAGAAGGTCGTCGGGCTGCTCGACGAGGAAGGGTTCGCCAAGGACTCCACCACCGAGACGTTCGCCGCCATCACGCTGGAGGTCGACACCCGCCGCTGGGCCGGTGTGCCGTTCTATCTGCGCACCGGAAAACGCCTGGGCCGCAGGGTGACCGAGATCGCGCTCGTCTTCAAACGCGCGCCGCACCTGCCGTTCGACGCCACCATGACCGACGAACTGGGCACCAACGCCATGGTCATCCGGGTGCAGCCAGACGAGGGCATCACGCTGCGGTTCGGCTCCAAGGTGCCGGGAACCGCGATGGAGGTCCGCGATGTCAACATGGACTTCTCCTACGGCTCGGCGTTCGCCGAGGAGTCACCGGAAGCCTACGAACAGCTGATCCTCGACGTGCTGCTGGGCGAACCGTCCCTGTTTCCGGTCAACGAAGAGGTCGAATTGGCTTGGCAGATATTGGATCCCGTCCTCGATAATTGGGCGGCCGACGGCAAGCCCGAGCCGTACGAGGCGGGCACCTGGGGTCCGGATTCCGCGTTCGAGATGCTGCGCCGGACCGGCCGGGAATGGCGGCGGCCCTGATGATCATCGACATGCCGGACACCACCACCACCGCGGTCAACAAAAAACTCGAGGAACTGCGGGAGAAGGTCGGCGCCGTGACGATGGGCCGGGTGCTGACGCTGATCATCGCGCCCGACAGCGACGCCATTTTGGAGGAGTCGCTGGAGGCGGCCAACAACGCCAGCCACGAGCACCCCAGCCGGATCATCGTCACGATGCGGGGCGACCCGTATGCCGACGAGCCGCGCCTGGACGCGCAGCTACGCGCGGGCGGAGACACCGGGGCCACCGAGGTGGTGATCCTGAATCTGTCCGGGGCGCTTGCCGGGCACCCCGCCAGCGTGGTCACCCCGTTCCTGCTCCCCGACATCCCCGTGGTGGCATGGTGGCCCGACGTCGCGCCGGCGGTTCCGGCGCAGGACCCGTTGGGCAAGTTGGCGATTCGGCGCATCACCGATGCCACCAATGGAACCGATCCGTTGTCGGCCATCAAGGGTCGACTGCCCGGTTACACGGCCGGCGACACGGATCTGGCCTGGGCTCGCATCACCTACTGGCGGGCACTGTTGACGTCCGCGGTCGACCTGGCGCCCCACGAACCGATCGAGTCGGCCCTGGTGTCCGGATTGAAAACCGAACCGGCGCTTGACATCCTGGCGGGCTGGCTGGCCAGCTGCATCGACGGGCCGGTGCGCCGGGCGGTCGGCGAGCTCAAGGTGGAACTCGTACGCAAGAGCGAGACCATCGTCCTGAGCCGGCCCCAAGAGGGCAGAACGGCGACCCTGAGTCGCACCGCCAAGCCGGAGGCCCTGCTTCCCTTGGCCCGCAGGGAAACCGGCGAATGCCTCGCCGAAGACCTGCGGCGGCTGGATCCCGATGAGATTTATCAATTAGCGCTAGAGGGCATTGAGAAAGTGCAGTACGTGTGAGCACCATCATCGAAGTTTTTCCGGAAGCTCAGGCGCTGGTCGAGGCCGCGGCGAACCGACTGGCCGATAACATCCGCAACGCCGTGGCCGCCCGGAACCGAGCGCTCATCGTCCTGACCGGCGGTGGCAACGGCATCGGGTTGCTCAAGTCGCTGGCCGGGCACGAGATCGCCTGGCCCAAGGTGCACCTGTTCTGGGGCGACGAGCGCTACGTCCCCGAGGACGACGACGAGCGCAACGACAAGCAGGCCAGGGAGGCGTTGCTGGACCGGATCGACATTCCGTCCAGCCACGTGCACACGATGCCGGCCAGCGACGGCGAATTCGGCACCGACCTCGCCGCCGCCGCGCTGGCCTACGAGCAACTGCTGGCGGCCAACGCCGAACCCGGCCAGCCCGTGCCGAATTTCGACGTGCATCTGTTGGGCATGGGGCCGGAGGGCCATATCAACTCGCTGTTCCCCGACACCCCCGCCGTGCTGGAAACGAGCCGCATGGTGGTCCCGGTGGAGGACTCCCCCAAGCCGCCTCCCCAACGAATCACTCTGACGCTGCCCGCGATCCAGCGTTCACGCGAGGTCTGGCTGATGGTGTCCGGCGCATCCAAGGCCGACGCGGTGGCCGCGGCCGTCGGCGGCGCCCCGCCGGTCTCGGTGCCGGCCGCCGGGGCGATCGGGCAGGAAACCACGCTGTGGCTGCTCGACGAGGAGGCCGCGGCCAAACTGCCCGCTCGGCCGGGTCAGCCAGGCTAACCCCCGCCCGGTTTGATCCGGGTGATAATGACGA
>NZ_LZKH01000226.1:0-13044 GCF_001672745.1 Mycobacterium sp. E1386 | reverse complement strand
GGAGCCACGATTTCCTCGCCGGAGGCGGAGACCACCACCACGTCGCGGCCGCACAATTTGTGGGCGGCGATCAGGTCCGCGGCTTCGGCGAACACCAGCGGCGTCACGATGTCGTGCAGCGTTTCGTTGACGATCGACTTGACCTGATCGACGTCCCATCCGGTGACCATGTTGGTCATGTGGAGGCGCATCCGGTCCATCTGGTCATGATCGGCGCCGGAGAGCAGATAGATGAACTGGGCGTAGCTCGACTTGAGCACGGCGCGGCGGTTCAGCAGCCCCTGGTTGAAGAACGGTTTGCTGAACGCCAGCGTGCTGGACTTGGCGATGATCGTCTTGTCCAGGTCGAAGAAGGCCGCGGTGCGGGCCCGGGGAGCGGACGTCGCCGCCGTGTGCTGCTCCGCGGCCGGGTCGAAGACGGTCACCGACCCAGCATAGGTCGGTCGCGCGGCGGCGCCGGGATTCCGGGCCCGAAAAGGCCGCTCAGCAAAGTGGGACCGGTGGTAACACCAGTGTTTTTGCGGCTCAACGTGTTCTTTCATAGAAAGAGCTATTGCGTTACCGCGGCTTGTCATGTGTATAGTAAGCATTACTCGGCCTGAGCCGAGGGTGTATCAGCCCGACCCCCCGGGGCTGATGCACGACGACCCTCGCCTCCTCCCCCCCTGGCGGGGGTCGTCCCTTTTGTGGGGTCTTTTTCCGGCCTTTCAGACGCCGGTTCCGCGCATACGGACCGCGCGGCGCGGCCGTCCAATTGGTTGCGGACGTTACGTCTCCTTGGCGCCGGTCGAGCGCCGGTCGATGTCTTTGTGCACACTCGCGTCTCTATCCCCAGATCCGCGTTTGGGACTGGTGTCCAACATCTCGAACCCGCCAGAGTGGGCGCGTGACTAGCACCTCGCCGGACGAAGTGACGGCTTCCGCGGGCCTCTTGGCGGTGCTGGCGGATCCGGGGCTGCGCCGGGATTTGGACCGCGTGGCCGCGGCCGTCGGTGTCCGGGTGGTCCACGCCGGCGGCGTCGTGAGTCGCAAAACGTGGTCGGCCGCGGCGGCCGTGGTGCTCGATGAAGCGGCGGCCGACAGCTGTGCGCGGGCGGCGCTGCCGCGCCGCCTGCACGTGATAGTGCTCACGGCGGCCGATCCGGCGAACCCGACGTGGGCCGCGGCCGTCGCGGTGGGGGCCGGGCTGGTGCTGCGGCTGCCCGAACAGGAGCGCGACTTGGTGGGGGCGCTCGCCGAGGCCGCCGAGTCCTCGCGCGACGACGGGTCGCGCGGCGAAGTCGTTGCCGTCATCGGAGGGTGCGGCGGTGCCGGCGCTTCGTCGCTGGCGGTCGCCCTGGCGCAGGCCACCACCGATGCGCTGTTGGTGGACCTCGACCCGTGGGGCGGCGGCATCGACCTCCTGCTGGGCGCCGAGAGTGTGCCGGGCCTGCGCTGGCCGGATCTGGCGCTGCAGGGCGGCCGGCTCAACTGGTCGTCGGTGCGTGCGGCGCTGCCGCGGCACCGGGGAGTCAGCGTTCTGTCCGGCACCCGGTTCGGATACGAGTTGGCGGCGGCGCCCGTGCAAGCCATCGTCGATGCGGGTCGCCGCGGCGCGGTCACGGTAATCTGCGACCTTCCGCGTCGGCTCACCGACGCGGCGCAAGCGGCGCTCGATGCCGCCGACCTCGTCGTCGTGGCCAGCCGATGTGATGTGCGCGCGTGCGCGGCGACGGGCGCGCTGGCTCCGGTGCTGGGCGCCGTCAACCCCAACGTGGGATTGGTGGTGCGCGGTCCGTCGCCGGGAGGGTTGCGGGCGGCCGAGATCGCCGACATCACGGGGCTGCCGTTGCTGGCGTCCATGAGGGCCGAACCGCGCTTGGCCGAGCAGGTGGAGCGCGGCGGCCTCCGGGTCGGACGGCGATCCGCGCTCGCCGCCGCGGCCCGCGAGGTGCTCGCCGTGTTGCCGCGTGCCTCGTCGGGGCCGGCCCGAAAGGGCAGGGCCGCGTGAGCGGTTCGCTGATTGACCGGGTACGCGAGCGGCTGGCCGCCGAAGCCGCCCCGCTGGGCGCTGCGCTGGGGCCGACCGCCGTGGCCGCCGCGATCCGGGCCGAGTCCGGCGGGATGTTGGGCGACACCGAGGTCCTGGCCAATCTCCGGGTGTTGCAGACCGAGCTGACCGGCGCCGGCATCCTGGAACCGTTGTTGTGCGCGGACGGCACCACCGACGTGCTGGTCACCGCGCCCGATGCGGTGTGGGTGGACGACGGGAATGGCTTGCGCCGCACGCCGATTCGGTTTGCCGACGAGGCGGCGGTGCGGCGCCTGGCGCAACGGCTGGCGCTGGCCGCCGGCCGGCGGCTGGACGACGCGCAGCCGTGGGTGGACGGCCAGCTCACCGGCATCGGCGCCGGGTTCGCGGTGCGATTGCACGCGGTGCTGCCGCCCGTGGCGGTCGCGGGCACGTGCGTGTCGCTGCGGGTGCTGCGGCCGGCCAGCCAGGATCTGGCCGCCCTGACCGCGGCGGGCTCCTTGACTCCCGAGGCGGCCGCCCTGGTCGCCGACATCATCGCCGCGCGGCTGGCCTTCCTGGTGTGCGGCGGCACCGGAGCCGGCAAGACGACCCTGCTCGCGGCGATGCTCGGTGCCGTCGCGCCCACCGAACGGATCGTGTGCGTCGAGGATGCCGCCGAGCTGGCGCCCCGGCATCCGCACCTGGTGAAGCTGGTCGCGCGGTGCGCCAACGTCGAGGGCGTCGGCGAGGTTCCGGTGCGCCAACTCGTACGCCAAGCCCTGCGGATGCGGCCCGACCGCATCGTGGTCGGCGAGGTGCGGGGTGCCGAGGTGGTGGATCTGCTGGCGGCGCTGAACACCGGCCACGACGGGGGAGCGGGCACGGTCCATGCGAACAATCCGGCCGAAGTTCCGGCCCGGCTGGAGGCGCTGGGCGCGCTGGGCGGTCTCGACCGCGCGGCACTGCACAGTCAACTCGCCGCGGCCGTGCAGGTGCTGTTGCATGTGACCCGGGATCGCGCCGGGCGGCGCCGGCTGGGTGAGATCGCCGTGCTGCGCCAGGTTGCGGGACGGGTGCGAGCGGTCACGGTGTGGCGTGCCGACGGGGGCATGACCGGCGGCGCCGACCTCCTGCATCGCCTGCTGCAAAGCCGGATGCCGGCATGAGCGGCCCCGCGGCCGGCGCGCTGCTGTTGGCGCTCGCGCTCGTCGTCCTTCCGGCGTCGCCGCGGGGCCGCCTCGCGCCGGCGGTGTCGGTCGGTCGGTGGCGCCCGCGCACCGCTCCCGGCGGGGCTGGCTGGCTTGCGGCGGCGGCCGTGGGCGCCGCCGCCGTGCTGCTGCCGCTGACGACGATGGTGGCGGTCGCGGTAGTGGGGGGCACGGTGAGCCTGCGCTATCACCGCCGCCGCCGGATCCGGTCCGCCCAGTGCGAGGGGCAGGCGCTGGAAGGCGCGCTCGACGTGCTCGTGGGCGAACTGCGCGTCGGCTCGCATCCGGTGCGCGCGTTCGGCGTGGCCGCCGACGAAACCGCCGGCGCGGTCGCGGAGTCGTTGCGGGCGGTGGCCGCCCGCGCCAGGTTGGGTGCCGACGTCGCGGCCGGCTTGCGCGCGGCGGCGCAGTCGTCGGCTCTGTCCGCGCAGTGGGATCGCCTCGCGTTGTGTTGGCAACTGGCCAGCGACCATGGCCTGGCGATAGCCACCCTGATGCGCGCCGCGCAGCGTGATATCGCCGAGCGGCAACGGTTCTCGGCGCGGGTGACATCGAACATGGCCGGTGCGCGTGCAACCGCGGTGATCCTGGCGGGCCTGCCGGTGCTCGGCGTGCTGCTGGGCCAACTGATCGGGGCGCGGCCGCTGGCCTTCCTGCTGGGCGGGCACGCGGGCGGGTGGCTCTTGGTCGTCGGTTCAACCCTGGCGTGCGGCGGCCTGTTGTGGGCCGACCGCATCACCGATCGGCTCGAGTCGTGACGACGGCGGCGGTCCTGCTGGCGGTGGCCGCATGGATCGGCCCGGGTCCGTCGCTGGTGCGGGCGCGGGCGCGGATGCCGGTCCGCGAGCATCGAGCGCGCCCGCGGGTGGGGCCGGCGCGCGGGCCCGACCCACTGGCAATCGCGTCCTGTCTCGACGTGCTGGCCGTGTGCCTGGAAGCGGGCATGGCGGTGGCCACCGCCGCGGCGGCCGCCGCAGCGTCCGCGCCGCCGACGTTGGCCCGGGTGCTGCGGCGCGCGGCCGATCTGCTGGCGCTGGGCGCCGACCCCGTTGTCGCCTGGACGGTTTCGCCCGATGCCCGTGCCGACTCCGCCGATGCGCCGGTCGAAGCGTTGCTGCGGCTCGCTCGGCGATCGGCGGCCTCGGGTGCGGCGCTGGCCGAGGGCGTCTCCGAACTGGCCGACCAGGCCCGTCACGACGCCGCGCACGCGGCCACCGCGACCGCCGAGCGCGCGGGGGTGCTGATCGCCGGACCGCTCGGATTGTGTTTCCTGCCGGCGTTCGTGTGCCTGGGGATCGTTCCCGTGGTGGCCGGGCTCGCCGGTGACGTCCTGCAGTCGGGTTTGTGGTGAGAAGAAAGGGAAGCATTGCTGCACAACATATTTTGGGCATTCGTGGCCCGCGTGACGGTCCTGGCGTCCGACGAGTCGGGCATGTCCACGGTCGAGTACGCCATCGGCACGATCGCCGCCGCCGCCTTCGGGGCGATCCTGTACACGGTCGTGACCGGCGACTCCGTCGTGTCGGCGCTGACCAACATCATCGGTCGCGCGCTCAACACCAAGGTCTAACCGGCAGTGCGGGTGCCAGCACCGTGGAGGCGGCGCTCGGCGTCGCCACGCTGGTCGTCGTCCTGGTGCTGTGTCTGGCCGGCGTCACCACGGTGTCGATGCAGATTCGCTGCGTGGACGCCGCCCGCGAGGCGGCCCGGTTGGCGGCCCGCGGCGACGAACGCTTGGCGCTCGGCGCGGCTCGCCGCATCGCCCCCGGCGGCGCGCGGATCGAGGTGCACCGTGACGGTGAGTTCTTGGTCGCCACCGTCGTCGCGCGCTCGAAGTTGTTGCCGGAGCTTGACATTGCGGCCAAAGCGGTCTCGATGGCGGAGCCGTCGGGATGATCGGGGCTCGGCCACCCTGGTCGCGGCCTGGATGGTCGCGGTGCTGCTGTGCGTCACGGGGGCCGGGGCGTACCTCGGTTCGGTGGTGGTGGCGCGTCATCGCGCACAGGCGGCGGCCGATCTTGCCGCGTTGGCCGCGGCGGCCCGGCTGCCGGCGGGGGCCGAGGCGGCCTGCGCCCGCGCGACGGCGGTGGCCGGCGAGATGCACATCGGCGACGCCAGTTGTGGGATCGACGATCTCGACGTCGTCGTCAGGGTCCGGGTCGCGGTCTTCGGCGGCGCGGCGAGCGCCGCCGCGCGGGCGGGGCCCGTTGGCGGCTGACGCGGGCCCGCGGGTGCCGCGCGTAATAGTCTGTCGACGTGGTGCCGCAATGGCGGATCGGCCCGTTGGTGTTGCCGGTGCATGGTGTCTTCGTGGCGCTGGGCGTCCTGGCCGCCGCCGTCGTGTTCATGGTCGAGGCCCGCCGGCGTGGAGCGGTCAACGAACAATCGTTGGTGGCGGTGACCGGCGCCCTGGTCGGCGGCGCGGTGGGCATGCGCCTCTCCGGTTGGGCCGAGCACCTCGACGTCCGCCTCAACCCGTCGTTGCTGCAGGCGTGGGAATTCGGATCGCGCAGCATTCTGGGCGGACTGTGCGGCGCCTACCTCGGGGTCCTGATCGCCAAGCGGCTCGGCGGCTACACCGGCAAGACCGGTGACTTGTTCGCGCCAGCGGTCGCGCTGGGCATGGCGATCGGCCGCGTCGGCTGCCACCTCACCGAAGCGCCGGGGCGCCCGACCAGCCTGCCGTGGGGCATCCACGCCCCGGCCGGCACACCAAAATGTCCCGGTTGCCTCGCGGGCGTGGCCATGCACCCGTCGTTCCTCTACGAAATCGCTTTCCAGCTGGCCGCGTTCGGGGTCCTGCTGTGGCTGCGCAACCGGATAAGTCATCCGGGTGAGCTGTTCGTCCTCTACGTGGCGGGGTATGCGGTGTTCCGGTTCCTGGTCGAATTCGTCCGGGCCAACGAGACCGTGTGGCTGGGCCTGACCCGGCCGCAGTGGTTTCTCCTGCCCTCGCTCCTGCTGATCGCCGTCCGGCTGCGCCTGGGATATCGGCGGGGCCACTACGACACCGTTCTGCGACGGGAGGCGGTTGCCGCATGACGAACCCACCACCGGGTCCGCCCCCTCCGGACGGGTGGCGGCCCCCGGACTGGCCGCCACCCGGTTATCCCTATGACATGAACCGGCCCTACCCGGGCTGGCAACCGCCGCCGAGCAAGCCGAGCGGCGGCGAAATCTTCGGCGCGGCCATCGCCGGGATGGCGCTGTATGCCGGAATCAACGTCGTCGTCGGCCCGCTGGTGCTGTTCGGCCTCGCCAATGCCGTCGCGCCGAAGATCGCCTTCGCCGCCGGAGCCGTCATGCTCGCGCTGATCGCCTTCGCCGGCGGGGGAGCGTTGTTGTTCGTGAAGAAGGGCGCCTGGGCGAGGGGAATCGGCATGGGATTGATGATCGGCTGGGCACTGACCTCCATCTTCACCGTCGGCATCTGTACCGGATTGAACCCGATGCTGTATCACCTGACCCGATGAGCGGCATGGAGCTGCGGGGCGATCGAATCCTGCGCTACGTCAACGCGTTTTGCCCGCAGTGTCACGCCGAGGAACCCGATCGTCCGCTGGGCGACGTGGCACGGCTCAGCGGCTGGCTGGCCGTGCGCGGCGACGGACAGGTCTGGCTCGAACGGGGCTGCCCGAGACACGGGCTCGTTCGAACGCTGTACGACGAAGATCCCGAAATCCTTGCCTATCTCGAGGAGTGGACCGCGCCCACCAAGGCGCACGTCCCCGATGAGCCGGGCAACTTCGACCCGATCCCGTCGGCCTATCTGCGCGGCCTGCCGCAGATGCAGACTCAGCACACCTGCATCCTGCTGGAGGACATCGCCGCGACCTGCAACCTGCGCTGCCCAACGTGTTTCGCCGACTCCTCGCCGGACCTCCGCAATGTCGTCGCGGTCGGCGACGTGCTGGCCAACGTCGACCAGCGGCTCGCGCGGGAGAACGGCCGCCTGGATGTGGTCATGCTCAGCGGTGGCGAGCCCACCCTGCACCCGCAGCTGCCCGAGCTGCTCGCCGAGCTCGGCTCGCGACCGATAACGCGAATCCTGCTGAACACCAACGGTATCCGGATAGCTCACGACGGCCGTCTGCTCGACCTGCTCACCGAGCACCGCGAACGCGCCGAGGTGTACCTGCAGTACGACGGGCTCTCGCCGGCCGCCCACCGCCATCACCGTGGCGGCGACCTGTCGCGCCTCAAGGAGTCGGCGCTGCGTCGGCTTTCCGAACGCGAAATCTTCACCACGCTCGTGATGACGGCGTCACTCGGTGTCAACGACACAGAGATCGGCGACATCGTCAAGCTGGCGCTGGACACGCCCTACGTCGGAGGGGTCTCCATCCAGCCGCAATTCGCTTCCGGGCGTTCGGGTCTCATCGACCCGGCCAGGCGCCTCACCCACACCGGCGTGCTGAAGCGGTTGGGGCCGCAGACCAGCGGCCTGATCACCTGGCGGGATCTGACCGCGCTGCCGTGCTCGCACCCGCATTGCTGCTCGGTCGGGTACATGCTTCGGGAAGACAACGGGAATTGGCGCTCGCTGGTCGCGTTGATGGGCCACGACAACCTCAAGGACAAGCTGGGGCTGATCGCCAACCGGATCGCCGACTCCGACATTCCCCGGGAATTGCGGCTGGCCGTGCGGGAATCCCTGATGGGCTTGCTGTCGGAGCAGTCTTCGTTGTCGCATCCTTCGATGTCCGACGTCTGGCGCATGATCTGCGAGAACTGCGACCTGGGCATGGCGACGTTGCTGACCGTGGCGTCGGCCGCGCTGCCGGGGCGGCGACGCCAACTGAGGCGGATGCTGGGTGAGCGTGTCGTTCGGGTCACGGTCAAACCGTTCATGGACATGTCGACGATGATCGAAGAGCGGCTGGTGCAGTGCTGCGTGCACGTCGGCACGCGGTCGTCGCAGGATCAGTGCGCGCCGTTCTGCGCGGTGCAGGCGTGGCCGCAGCTCGGCGGCCAGCGGCTGTCGGTCGCCGCCGACCGCTTGCTGCCGGTCGTGGGTTAGGCCGTCGGGTCGGGGCCGCCCGCCAATCCGGCGGCGGTGAGTTCCTCGTCCGAGGGCAACCGCAGCGAGACCAGCCCGGCGTAGGTATCCGGTTCGAGTTCCACCCTGTTGACCGTGACGTGCACCGGCACCCAACCGTTGTCATGGCCGGGCATTCGCAGCACCCGGCTCGTCGCGCCCTGGGCGAATTCCTCGGTCATCGAGGAGACCAGGTGCTGATCGTCGGGGTGAACCTTCGGCTGGCCGGTCTCACTGCCGCGCCAGTCGTAGAACGTGCAGGGCTCGTCCAGCCATTTCAGCAGGGCCCAGTTCTTCAAATCGATCAGCGCGCGGTGGACGCCTGCCTGAGCGAGCCCGCTCAGGATCCGTTGCGCCAGATCGTCTGTCGACACCGCCGGGCCCTTGAGTTCGGCACGCCAGTTGATCGCCCGCGCCACCAGATGGTCCCGGCCGTCGGGGCCGGCCTCCAGGCCGGTGCGCGCGACGAATCCGATCCGCATGGGGTTGCCCTGCCAATCGGTGAGATCCCAAGTGCTGCAGATCGTTTGGTTGGGCTCAGCCTTCACGGCCATGGCCAGCACCTTGGTTTCGTTGGGGTTGAGCTCGCGCGAGGGAAGGTCCTCCGCGAAGGCCCTGCCGAAGGTGACCTCGACTTCGGGATTCTTTCCGCTGTTGGCCAACGACTCCCGGGTGTCGGTGGCGACACCCATCGTCAGGTCCCACTTCAGCGGCCCGGGGGTCGGCCGCTCGGGCGGTTCGACGTCGGCGGGGCCGGTCCACACGTGCACCCCGTGGATATAGCCATCGGACATCACCACCGGTTCGGTGCGAATGACGCGGTCGCGCTTGGGAGTGATGCTGGTCAGGCTCTGACCGGTCTGTACCGACTCGGCGATCGCCGTCCGGACCGCCGAGAGATAGGGACTGCGGCGCATGAACGTGGTGATCGGGACGAGGTTTTTCAGTTGGCGGCCCTGCGCCACCACGGTGGGTTCACCCCCCAGCGTCTCCACGAGCAACCAGTCGTGGCCCATGCGGCCGATTTTACGGCGACGGGCCGCATCTTTGGGACCTCGGGCCTACCGGCCATGTCGGGGCAGTCGGTGAGCCTCAGGCATCGCCTCGCCGGCGATCCGGTGAATTTGCCAATGTCGTTGTGGCCTTGTTAGTTTGCTGCTGCGCCCGCGAGGTCGGGGCTGCCAGCCGCTCATCGATGAGCGTTCGTTGGCCCGTCGGACGGCACCCGTGGGGTCGACCGTCGAGGGGTCGGTCGTCATCCGCCGGATTGCTCAGCTTACGGTAGCTCCGAGAGGACCAGGTGCAACACCCGCACCGCACCCTCCTTGTCGAGCGGGTCGTTGCCGTTGCCGCATTTCGGGGACTGCACGCAGGACGGACAACCCCGGGGGCACTCACATGCCTCGATGGCGGCGGCGGTCGCACCCAGCCAGGTACGCGCCTGGCGGAAACCGCGCTCGGCGAAACCGGCGCCGCCCGGATAGCCGTCGTACACGAAGACACTGGGCAGACCGGCCGGGTCCGGTCCCACCGCGGTGGACAAGCCGCCGATATCGCCCCGATCGCAGCTGGCCACCAGCGGCAGCAGGCCGATCGCCGCGTGCTCGGCGGCGTGCAGTGATCCCGGGATCCGCGGCGCGTCAATTCCCTTGCGCAGCAAGGCCTCTTCGGTAATGGTGTACATCACCGCGGTGGTCGCCAATGTGTGTTCGGGCATGTCCAACTCGATGAAGTCGATCACCTCTCCGGAAAGCCGGCGACGCAGATACCCCACCACTTGATGGGTGACAGTGACGGGCACCAGGCCCAGGGTGACGGGCCCGAACTGTGCGCGTTCGCCGGTACCGGTGACCGTGATGTCGGTGATTTCCCGCGCAAACGTCGCGTAACCGGGGTCCTCGGCGTGCACGAAGGCGATCGCGTCTTCGAGGTCCAGCGAGTCGACAACGTAACTCTCCCCTTGATGGAGGTAGACGGCGCCCGGGTGGACCGACGCCGGGGCCTGACCGACGCCGGTGCTGCCCAGCAGCCGCCCGGTGTCCGCCTCGACGATGACGATCTGGCCGCCCGACGAACCCCGGATGTCCACGGCCCCATGCGGTTCTAGGCCCGCCGCGGGAAAATACTTGCCGTTGCGGAGCCGCAGCAGCCCGTCGTCGACCAGGCCCCCGGCCACGTCCGTGGCGCCCAAGTCGCGCACCTCGGCCTCGTCGAGCGGCATTTCGGTTGCGGCGCAGAGCAGTTGGGGTCCCAGAATGTAGGGGTTGGCGGGGTCGATCACCACCCGCTCGACCGGCTTGCCCAGCAGCGCGGCCGGGTTGTGCACTAGATATGTGTCCAGCGGGTCGTCGCGGGCGATCAGCACCACCAGCGCGCCCTGCCCGCGCCGGCCCGACCGGCCGGCCTGTTGCCAGAAAGAGGCGACCGTGCCGGGGAACCCGGCGAGGACCACCGCGTCCAGCCCGGCGATGTCGACACCCAACTCCAGCGCGTTCGTGGTGGCCAGGCCGCGCAGCCGGCCCTCCGCGAGGGCCCGCTCCAGCGCGGTGCGGTCCTCGGCGAGATAGCCGGCCCGATACGACGCCACCTTGCCGGCCAGCTCGGGGGCGATCTCGTCCAACCGCGCCTGGGTGCCCAGCGCGGTCAGCTCCGCCGCGCGGCGCGACCGCACGAACGTCAGTGTCTGTGCCCCCTCGGCGATCAGGTCGGCCATCACGCGCGCCGCCTCCGCACCGGCCGAGCGGCGCACCGGCGCGCCGTTCTCGCCCAGCAGGTCGGCCCGCAGCGCCGGTTCCCACAACGCGACCGTCCGGGCGCCCTGGGGCGAACCGTCCTCGGTGACCTCCTCGACCGGATGCCCGATGAGCTCGGCGGCCGTCGCGCCCGGTGCGTCGGTGGTCGCGCTGGCGAAGATCACCGTGGGGGCCGACGAGTACCGCGCACACAGCCGCAGTAACCGGCGCAGCACCATCGCCACGTTGGAGCCGAAAACGCCACGGTAGTAATGGCATTCGTCAACGATCACGAAGCGAAGACCGCGCAGCAGCACCGCCCACCGGGCATGGTTGCGCAGGATCGACAAATGGATCATGTCGGGATTGGAGAACAGCCAGCGGGATCGTTCCCGCGCGAACCGGCGGACCTCCGGGGGGCTGTCGCCGTCGTAGGCGGTCGGCGCCACGTCGTGCAGCCGCGGAACCGCGGCCGTCAGCGCGTGCGCGGCCCGCAACTGGTCGTGGCCCAGCGCCTTCGTCGGGGACAAATACAGCACCCGGGCGCGCGGATCGGTGGCCAGCGCGTTGAGGACGGGAAGCTGATACGCCAATGACTTGCCCGACGCGGTCCCGGTGCTCACCACCACGTGACGGCCGGCGTGCGCCAGTTCCGCGGCCGCCGACTGGTGTGACCAGGGCGAACTGACCCCGAGGTCGGTGAACGCGCGCACCACGTCCGGCTCGGCCCACGCCGGCCAGCTGTGTGGGCGGCCGCTCCGCGGCGGCAGCTCGGCGACGTGCCGCAGCGGGTGCTCGTCGGCGTCGGTGCCGGCGAGCGCGGCGGCGAGCAGGTCGCTGCCGAAACTCGCCATTCGCACCCTCCCAGGACCGGCTGGGACTCCGTCCAAGACGCAAGTCTGTCGCCGAAGCGATGAACATGGTTGACTATTTGCGGTCGCAGCTTCTGTGTTCGTGTCAAACTTTCGCAGGATCGACGTTGCGGCCGCGGTTCCTGCGAGGTTAATCGGTCGGGTGAAGTTCCGGCGACTGAGCGAGGTATGGCGGTCGTACCAGGCCCGGGGCATCGAAAAGCGATGCCCCGCACCCAGAAGAAAAGGAAAGATCGAGAGATGCCACAGGGAACTGTGAAGTGGTTCAACGCGGAGAAGGGCTTCGGGTTCATCGCCCCCGAAGACGGTTCCGCAGACGTGTTTGTCCACTACACGGAGATCCAGGGTTCGGGCTTCCGCACCCTCGAAGAAAACCAGAAGGTCGAGTTCGAAATCGGCCACAGCCCTAAGGGCCCCCAGGCCACCGGAGTCCGCTCCGTCTAAGACGAGCCGATTCTCCACGGACCCCCCGTGCAGTCCCGCCCAGCGGGCCGGCCGGGGGGTTTTCGTATTCCGTCCAGTCCCGACCCGCCGCCGCGCCGGTTGCCTCAAGACGCGGATGGTCGACCTGGCCTACTGTCGGTGGCGTGAGCCAGCTTTCCTTCTTCACAGCGGAGTCGGTGCCGCCCGCGGTAGCCGATCTCTCCGGGGTGCTGGCGGCTTCCGGTCAGATCGTGATGGTCGGCGGTCCGGGGGCGCAGGGCGCGCGGCTCTCGGTGGTGGTAGATCAGGCCTGGCGGGCCGCCGCGCTGGCCGAGATGATCCGCGAGGCGGGGCTGGAGCCTGAGATCGGGCGCACCGACGAGGACACCCCGCTGGTGCGGACGGCGGTCACCGCGGCTCTGGTGAATTTGGCCGCGGAATGGACCCGCGGCGCGGTCAAAACGGTGCCGCCACGGTGGCTGCCCGGGCCGCGGGAATTGCGGGCCTGGACGCTGGCGGCCGGTCATCCCGAGGGCGACCATTACCTCTTGGGCCTGGATCCCCACGCGCCCGATACCCATTCCCCGCTGGCGTCGGCTTTGATGCGGGTCGGAATCGCGCCCACATTGATCGGCACCCGCGGCGGCCGGCCGGCGCTGCGGATCAGCGGCCGTCGCCGGCTATCGCGCCTGGTAGAGAACGTGGGCGACGCCCCCGACGGCGTCGACGCATCAGCGGTGTGGCCGCGGGTATAACCGCGGAAAAAGATTTGCGATTC
>NZ_LZKH01000225.1:0-11813 GCF_001672745.1 Mycobacterium sp. E1386 | reverse complement strand
GCGATTGACGCCGGGTTCTCCGTCGAGGAACGCAAGATCGACATCGACGAATGGCAGAAGAAGGCCGCCGCCGGCGAGATCACCGAGGTGTTCGCCTGCGGCACCGCCGCCGTCATCACGCCGGTCTCGCACGTCAAGTACGGCGACACCGACTTCACCGTCGCCGACGGCCGGCCCGGCGAAGTGACGATGGCGCTGCGCGACACGCTGACCGGGATCCAGCGCGGCACCTTCGCCGACACCCACGGCTGGATGGCGCGGCTCGGCTAGCTTCGCCGTCGACCGCCCGGCTGCCGCGGGCGCTCGCGGTGGCGCGGCCTTGGTGAGATCCGCCCGTCGAACGGAAGCTGGTTTCACGCTCGCGCGCCGGGCTAACCGCGCCGGGCTAACCGCGCCGGGCGCTCGCGGCTAGAACCGCACCAGTGCGGCGAGCGCGACGGCGCTCGCCGTCGTGGTCAGCTCGATCGCCGCACCCAGCACGTCACCGGTGATGCCGCCGAATCGCCGCACGCAGTGCCGCACCAGCACCGCGCCGCAGCCCAACGCCGCCAGCACCGCGGCCGGCCCCTGCCAGGGCCGGGGTCCCGCCGCCAGCGCAACGACGAGCAGCGCCGCGACCCAGGCCGCCGCCACGATCACCGGCTGGCTACCGGCGACCCGTCCGCCCAGCGCGCTGCCCGCGGCCGCCGGCACCGACCGCCGACTTGCCAGCACCGCGGCGACCCGGCCCGCCAAGACCGATACGGCGATGCCGATGAGCCCCGGCCAGCCCGCCGCCCCAAGCGCCGCGTAGGCCAGCCCCTGCAGCGCGATCACCAAGACGACGGCCGCCGCGCCGAACGGTCCGGTCGACCCGTCGCGCATCACCGCCAGCGCGCGCTCCGGCGGGCCGTAACAGCCCAGCCCGTCGGCCGTGTCGGCGACCCCGTCGAGGTGCAGGCCGCGGGTGGCCAACAGCAGCACCGCCACCGCGAGCAGGCCGGACAGCGCGCTGGACGCACCGAAGGCCCAGCACCCGGCCCACGTCACCGCCGCGGCCAGCGCACCGAGGACGGCCCCGACCACCGGCAGCGCCGTCATGGCGCCGCGGCCCAGCGGCGCGTGCCGTGAACCCGGGACGGGAAGCACCGTGCCGAAAGCGAAAGCCGTTGCCAGCGAACGCATCACAGCGGGGGAGACGCTTGGTCGGACACACCGGCCTGCGTGAACGTGGCCATCGACGACAGGGTGGCCACCGCGGCGCGCAGCAGCGGCAGCGCCAATGTGGCGCCGCTTCCTTCGCCCAGCCGCATCCGCAGATCCAGAATCGGCTCGAGGCCCAGCTCGGTGAGCGCCAGGGCATGACCGGGTTCGGTGGACCGATGACCGGCCTGCCACCAGAGCCGGGCGCCCGGAGCCAGCCGCTCGGCGACCAACGCGGCGGCGGTCACCGCCATCCCGTCTAGCAGCAGCGGAGTGCGCCGCACCGCGGCCTGCGCGCAGAAGCCCGCCAGCGCGGCCAAGTCCGCGCCCCCGCCGCAGCGCAGCAGCGCCACCGCGTCGGGCAGCACCCGCCGCGCCCGGAACAGGGCATCGCGCACCGCGGCCGTCTTGCGAGCCCAGCCGGCGTCGTCGATCCCGGTGCCGAAGCCCACCACCGCAACCGGTTCGGCGTTCGTCAGCGCCGCCACCAACACCGCGGCCGGGGTGGTGTTTCCGATCCCCATGTCCCCGGCGATGAGCAGGTCGGCGCCGGCGTCGACCTCCTCGTCGGCGATGGCCCGGCCCGCGGCGATCGCGGCGGCGGTCTCGTCGTCGGTCAGCGCGTCCTCGACGGCGATGTCGCCGCTGCCGCGCCGCACCTTGTGGGCGCCGATCCGCTCGGTCAGCGCGTCGCCCGCCACCGCCAGGTCGGCGACCCGCACCGTCGCGCCGGCGATGTCGGCGAGCACATTGATCGCCGCCCCGCCGGCATCGAAGTTGGCGACCATCTGAGCGGTCACCTCCGGCGGGTAGGCCGAGACTCCCGAGCGGGCGACGCCGTGGTCACCGGCGAACACCACCACCCGGGCACGCTCGAATTGCTTTGGCGGGCAATGTCCTTGGCATGACGCGACCCACACCGAAAGGTCCTCCAGGCGGCCAAGCGCGCCCCTCGGCTTGGTGAGCGTGTCCTGGCGGGCGCGGGCGGCCGCGGCGACGCCCGCATCGGGCGGCGATACCGGGGCGAATTCCATCAGGTCCCCGGCGGCTTGATCGGCACCGCTTGCCCGGCCACTACCAGCACCACCCGGTCGCACAGCTGCGCGACGCGCTGGTTGAGGCTGCCCAGCTCGTCGGCGAATCGGCGCCCGGACGCGGTGGCCGGGACGACGGCCAACCCCACCTCCGGGCTGACGAGCACCAGCGTGGAGCCGAATCCGCTGACCGCGGCGAGCATCTCATCAACCGGGGCCGCCACCGATCCGCCGTCCCATCCGTCGTGGCGATCCAGCGTGCCGGTCAGCCAGCCGCCCAGATCGTCGACCAGCGTCGGGGTGTCCGGCGAGCTCCGCAAATGCGTTGCGACGTCGCCGGATTCGACCGTCGACCAATGCGCCGGCCGGCGGCTGCGGTGCTCGGCGATCCGGTGCGCCCAGGCCGCGTCGCCCGCACCGGCGGGGCCGGGGGCCAGGTAACAGACCGGCTGGCCGGCCGGCAGCGCCTCGGCGATGGCGCCCTCCGCCCACCGGGATTTGCCCGACCGGATCCCGCCGAGCACCAGAGTGCGCACCGTGCTCAGGCGGCTTTCCCGCGTCTAACCGACATCGCTGCCGCGCTCGACCTGGGGCCGCGGTGTGCGCATCCGTCGCATCTGCGAGGCCCGGCCGGCGGCGTACAGTCCCAGCTTCCAACGGCTCTCGGTGTTGTTGGGGAACTTGGCGTCCACCAGCCTGCTCACCTTGCGACCCAACAGGACCCCGTCGATGCCCATCACCGCCATCAGCACCAGCATCGCCGGGGAGACCCAGAGCTGCAGCTGCGGCGTGGTGAACATGGCGAACATCAGAAACAGCGTCGCCGGCATGAACAAGCCGAGCAGGTTGCGCCGGGCATCCACCACGTCGCGTGCGTAGCGCCGGATCGGGCCCTGGTCACGCGGCAACAGGTATGCCTCGTCGCCGGCCATCATGCGTTGCCGGCGATCCGTCATCCGGGCGCGGCTGGCGGCCCGGTCGGCCTTGCGCTCCTCGCGGCTGAGCTTGGGGCCGGCCAGCGTCTTGCGCCGGGCCCGCGCCTCCGACGCGGTCATCGGCGCGGGCGCCACCGGCCCCTTGCGCCGCGCCTGACTGCGCTTGGGCGTGGGCCGGCCCTTGGGGCTCGTCCCACGCGACCCGCGCGCGGTTGTCTCGGGGGCGTCGGCATCCACTGTGCCCGCGCCCTCGTCGAGGTCCTCGTCCTGGCCCTTCTTACGGCCCATCAACTTCACAGAGGCCAGGTTACTTCGCGAACGGCCCGTCCCGGAATTGGCTTGGAATGCCTTGCTATTAGACCTGCGTCAGCCCCTCACTTGGCCCTACTCTTACCAGTGATGAACGGCTGCCTGTGATGGACGACGGGTCCATGGCCTCGGACGATGCTGCCTCCGGCCTCGCTCCGGGCCGGCTGCAGCTGCCCGCCATGCTCGTCCTGGTGGCTCCGGATTGCTATGGCGACAGCATGACGGCCGTGGAGGCGGCCGCGGCGATCGCGACCGGGTGGACCCGAAGCCGTCCGGGCGACCGGTTTGTGGTCGCGCCGCAGTCCGACGGCGGCCCCGGCTTCGTCGAGGTGCTCGCCAGCCGGCTGGGGAAGGCGCGGCGGCTGCGGGTATCCGGGCCGCTGTCCACCATGGTCGAGGCCAAATGGGTGTTCGACCCCACCACGACCACCGCCTACCTGGAATGCGCGCAGGCGTGCGGCCTGGCTCTGCTGGGCGGTCCGCCCACCCCGGAGACGGCGATGGCGGCCCACAGCAGGGGAGTGGGGCAGCTGATCGCCGAGGCGATGCGGGCCGGGGCGACGCGGATAGTGGTCGGCCTCGGCGGCAGCGCGTGCACCGACGGCGGGCAGGGGATGATCGCCGAGCTCGGCGGCCTGGACTCCGCGCGCCGCCAGCTGGGCAACGTGGAGCTCATCGCCGCCTCCGACACCGAATACCCGCTGCTCGGGCCGTGGGGAGCGGCCAGGGTGTTCGGACCGCAGAAGGGCGCGGACACGGTCACCGTCGCGGCCCTCGAAGTCCGCCTCCAGGCGTGGGCGCTGATCCTGGAAGCCGTCGCCGGGCGCGACGTCAGCGCGGAACCGGGTGCGGCCGCGGCCGGCGGTATTGGTGCCGGGCTGCTGGCGCTCGGCGGCCGGTGCGAGTCGGGCGCGGCGATCATCGCCCATCACACCCGCCTGGCCGACGATCTGGACATGGCGGAGCTCATCGTCACCGGTGAAGGCCGTTTCGACGAGCAATCGCTGCACGGCAAGGTGGTGGGCTACCTGGCGGACGCCGCCCGGCCGCGGGGAGTGCCGGTGATCGTGCTGGCCGGCCAGGTCGACCTGGACAACGCCACGGTCCGCTCGGCGGGCATCATGTCCGCCCTGTCCATCGCCGAGCACGCCGGATCGGCGCGGCTGGCGCAGGCCGACGCGGCCAACCAGCTGATGGGTTTGGCTTCCGTGGTGGCGGCGCGACTCGGGAATAGCGGTCCTGCAAGGTACCGTTGATCCTGTGGGCTTTTTCCGGGCGGATCTGGCCGCGTAAAGCGAGACCAGCGGGCTCGAACCTGAACGGACCCACCCAACGATGAGGCATGTAGGAGAAGCAATGACGGTGCAAAACGAGTCGACCGCCAAGACGCACGGCGTGATCCTGACCGAGGCCGCCGCCACCAAGGCAAAGTCCCTGCTCGACCAGGAGGGCCGGGACGACCTGGCGCTGCGGATCGCGGTCCAGCCGGGTGGGTGCGCCGGCCTGCGCT
Source organism: Mycobacterium sp. E1386 (assembly GCF_001672745.1). Taxonomy (NCBI): domain Bacteria; kingdom Bacillati; phylum Actinomycetota; class Actinomycetes; order Mycobacteriales; family Mycobacteriaceae; genus Mycobacterium; species Mycobacterium sp. E1386. The sequence continues at coordinate 6,843 of NZ_LZKH01000225.1, read as the reverse complement.
ACAACCTTTTCTTTGACGACCGGACGCTGGACGGCGACCTGACCGCCGACTTCGGCGGGGTGACGTTGACGGTGGACCGGATGAGCGCGCCCTACGTCGAAGGCGCGTCCATCGATTTCGTCGACACCATCGAGAAGCAGGGCTTCACGATCGACAACCCCAACGCCACCGGCTCGTGCGCCTGCGGCGACTCGTTCAACTGACCGGGTAGCCGCGGGCTCAGTACGAGCCACCGGTGCGGAGCACGTACGAGCAGACCATGATCTGGCCCCGCTGGAACAGCAGCTGGGCGATGCCCTGTAAGTCACCGCGCAACGGGCCCCCGCCCGCGGGAGACGCCTTCATGGTGAACAGCGCCTGGGCCTGGTACTGCGACAGGTAGACGATCTTGTCGATCGAGGTGACCTCGACCTCGGAGAATTGCTTGCGGAACGCGTCGCTGCTCAACTTGGCCAGCGCCTGGTCGGACCGTTTGTCGCGGACGCCGTCGTACATGCCACACAGCGCGTTGCGTTCGATCTCCGCAAGGTCGCGGTGGTCGAGCGCGTCCAGGTACCCCTGGATGGCCGTCTTCGCGGCGCCCTCCGAGAACGTGGCCCCGGTGTTGGCCCCGTTGGTGCGCACGCCGTAGACGATCGCCACCGTCAGGGCGGCCGCCAGCGCGACGGCCAACAGCACTCCGACGACCAGCCGCCGCTTGGATCGTGGCTGCGGCGGGTAGGGCATCGGCGGGCGCGGCTGCCCGGCATAATTGGCCGGAGTCGGGTCGCCGGCTCCCGGGTGGTCGGGAAATTCGAGCGGCTGAGATTCGGCCCGGGGCTCAGGTCCGCTGGGTCCGCTGCCGCCGACGGTGTGGTTCGGCGAGTGCGGACCTGCCATCCTGGTTCTCCTACGGTGGTAGACGGGAGTACGTGCGGGATACCCCGACCGGGCATCGTGACCCGGTGACTTGAGCGAGTTCCCTAGGGAGGCTAGCGCACCGCTTCATGCCGACCGTGGACACAGCGACGGTCCGGAGGCGTGCGTAAGCTAGATAACCTTGCTAACGAAGGGCGGAGACATTCGTGACGATCGCGGTGACAGGTTCGATTGCGACCGACAATTTGATGCGGTTCCCCGGCAAGTTTTCCGAGCACCTGCTGGCTGAGCACTTGCAGAAGGTATCGCTCAGCTTTCTGGTCGACGACCTGGTGATCCACCGCGGCGGCGTCGCGGGCAACATCGCCTTCGCGATCGGCGTGCTCGGCGGCGACGTCGCGCTGGTGGGCGCGGCCGGCGACGACTTCGACGACTACCGGCAGTGGCTGCAGTCGCACGGTGTCAACTGCGACAACGTGTTGATCTCGCGGACGGCGCACACCGCGCGATTCACCTGCACCACCGATGACGACATGGCCCAGATCGCGTCGTTCTACCCCGGCGCCATGTCGGAGGCCCGCAACATCAAGCTGGCCGACGTGGTGTCGTCCATCGGCGAGCCGGACCTGGTGATCATCGGGGCCAACGACCCCGACGCGATGGTGGTGCACACCGAGGAGTGCCGCAAGCTGGGCCTGCCCTTCGCCGCCGATCCGTCCCAGCAGCTGCCCCGCCTGTCCGGCGAGGAGATCGACAAGCTCGTCGACGGCGCCGCCTACTTGTTCACCAACGACTACGAGTGGGAGCTGCTGCTCAACAAGACCGGCTGGTCGGAGTCCGAGGTGCAGGGCAAGGTCGGCCTGCGGGTGACCACCCTGGGCCCCAAGGGCGTGGACATCGTCGAGTCCGACGGCACGACGACCCACGTAGGGGTGGTGCCCGAGACCAGCCAGACCGACCCCACCGGCGTCGGCGACGCGTTCCGGGCCGGTTTCCTCACCGGGCGCAGCGCCGGCCTGAACCTCGAGCGCTCCGCGCAGCTGGGCTCCTTGGTAGCCGTGCTGGTGCTGGAATCGACGGGGACCCAGAACTGGGACTGGGACCGCGAGACCGCGGTCAGCCGGTTGGCCGGCGCCTACGGCGACGACGCGGCCAACGAGATCGCCGCGGTGCTCGCTTAACCGCGTCGAGAGTGAGCCGACGGCGGGACCGTTACAGCTGCACGGGGTAATGCGGTTCGCTGATCTGCGGCACCACGCTGTGCTCGACGAAGATCGCGTGCCAGAGCATGAAGATCAGCAGCGTCCACAGCCGGCGGCTGTGATCGCCCGCGCCGTTGCGGTGCTCGTCGAGCATCCGCCGTACGGCGGCCAGGTCGACGAAGCGATCGGCTTGCGAGGACGCCACCAACCCGTAGGCCCAGTCCAGCAGGTCGCCCGCGCGCAACCAATGCCGGATCGGCACCGGGAACCCGAGCTTGGGCCGGTGCAGCACGTGCGCGGGCACGATCGGCTCCAGCGCCCGCCGCAGCGCGTACTTGGTGGTGGTGCGGGTGATCTTCGCCTCGACGGGCAGTCGCGAGGCGACGGCGAACACCTCGGGATCCAGGAACGGCACCCGCAGCTCGAGCGAGTTGGCCATCGTCATCTTGTCCGCCTTGACCAGGATGTCGCCGCGCAGCCAGGTGAACAGGTCGACGTGCTGCATGCGGGCCACCGGGTCCCAACCCGCCGACTGGGCGTACACCGAGGCGGTGACGTCGGTGTGGGTCCATTCCTCCCGGAAACCCGGCAGCACTTCGCGCAGCTGCGCGTCGGAGAAGCTGCGGGCGTTGCCGTAATAACGCTCCTCGAGCGTCAGCGACCCGCGGTGCAGCAGGCTCTTGCCCCGCATGCCCTCCGGCAGGGGCTTGGACACCTTGCCCATCGACCGCCGCAGCGGTCGCGGCAGGTAGTCGAAGGGCTTGAGCGACAACGGCTCCCGGTAGATCGTGTAGCCGCCGAACAGCTCGTCGGCGCCCTCCCCGGACAGCACCACCTTGACGCGCTTGCGGGCCTCCCGCGCGACGAAGAACAGCGGCACCAGCGCGGGGTCGGCCACCGGTTCGTCCAGGTACCACACGATTTCGGGCAGGGCGGCGACGAACTCGTCCGGGTGGACCACCTTGGCGATGTGGCGGGCGCCGATCGCCTCGGCCGAGGCGACCGCGACGTCGATCTCGGAGAACCCCTCCCGCTCGAAACCGGTGGTGAAGGTGATCAGGTTGGGGTTGTGCCGGATGGCCAGCGCCGCGATGGCGGTGGAGTCGATACCCCCGGACAGAAACGCCCCGACGGTGACGTCGGCGCGCATGTGCTTGGCCACCGAGTCCTCGAGCACCGCGGTGATCTCGTCGTAGCGGGCCTGCTCGGTGTCGCGGGTGATGGGTGTGGCCGCGAATCGGGGCACGAAATAGCGGGTGACCTCCGGCCGCCGCCCGGGGCGGATCCGCGCGTAGCAGCCCGATTCGAGCCGGCGCACCCCGCGATGCAGCGTCTCGGGCTCGGGCACGTACTGCAGCACGGTGTAGTGCTGCACGGCACGGTCATCGATCCCGGTGTCGAATCCGCCCAGCTCCGCTAGGTCTAGCAGGCATTTCTTCTCGCTGGCCACCGCCGTGCCCCCGGCCCCGGTCGCCATGAAGAGCGGTTTGATGCCGAAAGGGTCTCGGGCGCAAAACAATTCACCGGTGGCGGTGTCCCACAGGGCGAAGGCGAACATGCCGCGCAGCCGGGTGAGCACGTCGGCGCCCCAATAGTGGTAGCCGGCGACGATGGCCTCGCCGTCGCCGTCGGTGGCGAACACCGCGCCGTGTGCGGTGGCCAGCTCGTCGCGCAGCTCGAGGTAGTTGTAGATCTCCCCGTTGAACACCAGCACGTAGCGGTCGGGCGCCTCGGGCGGCCCCCACCGCAGCGGCTGGTGCGAATGCGCGATGTCGATGATCGACAGCCGGTTGAAGCCGAACACGACCGATCCGTCGGCACCCGGGTCGGTCCACGTGCCGGGTTCGTCGGGGCCGCGGTGGCGCATCAGATGCGACGCGCGCGCGACGGCCGCGTCGGCCCGGGCGGCAGCGTCGTCACTGGCACTGTCCGGGGCAGCGACGAACGCCAGCAGACCACACACGGCGCCCCAGTATGCCGCACTTCGGCCGCGGCCGTGGCCGCCGCACCCGGCACGTCGCGATCGGCCGATCGGCCCAGCGGGCCGGGGTTTCGTCGCTCGGGTCGGCGGCGTGGTCTACGCTGCGTAGTATTCGATATCCGAGCAGGAGGCGCCAACGTGACACCTCGCGAGCAGGTCCGTTCGCAACGTATGTCGCAGGGCAGGTTTCGGCAGGGTCTGTCCCGTCGACTGCGGCCGCTGGCGCTGGCCGCGACGCTCGGCGTGTTGGCGCTCACCCTGAGCGGATGCAGCTGGTCGGACGTGCTGGGCCTGGGCTGGCCAAAGGGCATCACCCCGCAGGCCCAGCTGAACCGCGAGCTGTGGATCGGAGCGACGATCGCCTCGCTGGTCGTCGGCGTCATCGTGTGGGGTTTGATCTTCTGGGCGTCGGCCTTCCACCGGAAGAAGGCCACCGACACCGATCTGCCGCGCCAGTTCGGCTACAACATGCCGCTGGAGCTGGTGCTCACCGTGACGCCGTTCCTGATCATCTCGGTGCTGTTCTACTTCACCGTGGTGGTGCAGGAGAAGATGCTGCACGTCGACAAGGACCCCGAGGTGGTGGTCGACGTCACCGCCTTCCAGTGGAACTGGAAGTTCGGCTACCAGCGCGTTGACTTCAAGGACGGCACGCTGACCTACGACGGTGCCGACCAGGCGCGCAAAAACGCCATGGTCTCCAAGCCCGAGGGCAAGGACGCCCACGGCGAGGAGCGCGTCGGGCCGGTCCGCGGGCTCAACACCTCCGACCGCACCTACCTGAACTTCGACAAGGTGGAAGTTCTGGGCACCAGCGACGAAATCCCGGTGCTGGTACTGCCCACCGGCAAGCGCATCCAGTTCCGGTTGGCGTCCGCGGACGTCATCCACACGTTCTGGGTGCCCGAGTTCCTGTTCAAGCGCGACGTGATCCCCAACGCCGAGGCGAACAACTCGGTGAACGTCTTCCAGGTCGACGACATCAGCAAGCCCGGGGCGTTCGTGGGCCACTGCGCCGAGTTCTGTGGCACGTATCACTCGATGATGAACTTCGAGGTTCGGGTGGTGCCGCCCAACGACTTCAAGGCTTACCTGCAGCAGCGGATCGACGGCAAGAGCAACGCCCAGGCGTTGCAGGCGATCGGTCAGGCGCCGCTCGCGGTGACCACTCACCCGTTCGACACCAAGCGCGGTCAGTTGGCCGGAAGCCAGTAGGTTAGGACACCAAATGCATATCGAAGCCAGGCTTTTCGAATTCATCGCCGGGTTTTTCATTTTGGTTGCGGTGCTTTATGGCGTGCTGACCGCGCTTTTCGCCACCGGCGGTGAGGAGTGGGCCGGGACGACCGCGCTGGCGCTGACGGGCGGGCTGGCGTTGATCGTGGCCACCTTCTTCCGGTTCGTGGCGCGTCGCATCGATACCCGCCCCGAGGACTACGAGGGCGCCGAGATCAGCGACGGAGCAGGTGAATTGGGCTTTTTCAGCCCGCACAGCTGGTGGCCGATCCTGATCGCGCTGTCTGCCTCGGTGAGCGCGGTGGGTATCGCGCTGTGGCTGCCGTGGCTGATTGCCGCAGGGGTGATGTTCGTCCTCGCGTCGGTTGGGGGATTGGTCTTCGAGTACTACGTGGGGCCCGAGAAGCACTGATCCGCAGCCGTTAAGGTCACAATCCGATCACGTGATCTGTGGCCGGTTCGCCAAGACTTCTTTGCCCCTCTCGGTTCGGTAGTGTTTTGCCCAGGCAAATGACAATTTCTCAAGCGCGCGCGCAACGACATGGCCCCGAGGCCCCGCGCGCTGGTGAGGCAGTCGGACAGGGCAGGCAAAGATGAGCGGGCCGAAACCACCGGAATGGGATCCCGAGGATCCCGATTCCGTGAACGAGGCTCCCCACCAACCGGATTCCGATATCGAGGCCGCGGACGTTCCCGAACCCGGGGGCGAACCCGGTGGCGTCGAAGAGATCGAACCCTTCGACGACGGCGCCGAGCCGGCGGCCGACCAGACCGGCCAGACCGACGCCTATTCGCGGGCCTATTCGGCCCCGGAGTCCGAGCATTTCATGAGCGGCCCGTACCTGCCGGCCGACCTCAGGCTCTACGACTACGACACCTTCGACGAGTCCGCCGACGACGAGGAAGAACACGGCGCTCCGCGCTGGCCATGGGTGGTCGGGGTCGCCGCCATCGTGGCCGCCATCGCGCTCGTGGTGTCGGTGTCGCTGCTGTTCGCGCGCACCTACACCACCAAGCTGGCCAACCCCAACACCACCACCGTCCCGTCGCTTGTCGTGATCGAGCAGTTCAGCCGGCTCACGCGGAAGAGGCTGGACGCCTCGACGGAGCCGACGTCGGACTGCGAGATGGGCGTGACGGTCATCGACCATGGGATGTACACGTTGTGCTGGGTGCGCCGCCGGCCGGACGCATCGACGTAGGTCACCGAGATGATGTCGCCGGGCGCCTTGGTGCCGGTCACCGAATAGGTCACCTGTCGCGGCCCGGCCGGTGTCGTCGGTGGCGGGGGTGGCGCCGCGGCCGTCGAGGTGGCCGGCGGCGGCGCCGGAGGTGGCGCCGGCGGTGGCGGCGGCGGTGCAGGCGTGACCGTCACGGTCTGTGTCTCCGTCGGTGGCGGGGGCGGTGGTTCGGTCGCGGGGGGGGGCGGGGGGGGGGGGGGGGGCGGCGGTTTGGTGGTCGTTATCTCGTCTTGCATCGGTGGCGTCGACGGGACGGTGGTGGTGTTGGGGTTGGCCAGCTTGGTGGTGTCGGTGCGCGCGCGCACCGACACCACGAGCGCGATGG
>NZ_LZKH01000224.1:0-632 GCF_001672745.1 Mycobacterium sp. E1386 | reverse complement strand
CCGGCGCCGCCGCGGGCTACTCCCACAAATACGGCTTCCGCTACAGCGTCCTAACCCGCCCACCCTCAGCCGGATAGGGAAAGCCGAGGTGAACGGGAGTTGTACACGAATGAACAGTCGGCACTAGGGAGGCGAGCCAAGGCGTGACCCCATTAATCTCACGAGTAAGCCATGCCTGCGGTAAGCCCACCGGCAAACCGTTCCTCGACGGCCAGCGGGCCTAGAGAATAGGGAGGGAATCCGAATGTCGTTTGTCACGACGCAGCCCGAGGCGTTGGCTGTGGCGGCGAGCAACCTACAAAGCATTGGCTCGACGCTGAGCGCGCAGAACGCGGCGGCGGTGGCCCCAACGACGGGGGTGGTGCCAGCCGCCGCGGACGAGGTGTCGGCACTGACCGCGGCGCAGTTCTCCTCGCACGCCCAGATGTACCAGGCCGTGAGCGCCCAAGCCACGGCGATTCACGAGATGTTCGTCAACACCCTGGGCATGAGCTCGGGATCGTACGCGGTGACTGAGGCGGCCAACGCGGCCGCGACGGGTTAAAGGAGTCAATGGTGTTTGATTTTGGGGCGCTTCCGCCGGAGGTTAATTCGGCGCGGATTTATGCCGGTCCGGGGTCGGGGTCGTTGAT
>NZ_LZKH01000223.1:0-7614 GCF_001672745.1 Mycobacterium sp. E1386 | reverse complement strand
GAAGCTGAGCGCCCTGATGCGCTGGTACCCATCGATCAAAGCCGCGTCGTGCAGATGCTCGGGCCGCACCCCGACGATGACGCTCTCCGGCGCGGGGTGTCGCGCGATCACCTGTTGGACTTCCGGTGTCACCACCACTTCCCCGAACGGCAGCGTCAGCCCGGTCGGCGTCAACGTGGCCGGGAAGAAGTTCATGGCCGGCGAGCCGATGAACCCCGCGACGAACAGGTTGGCCGGATGTTCGTAGAGCTCGTCGGGGGTGCCGATCTGCTGGGCGACTCCGCCGCGCATCACCACCACCCGGTCTCCCAGCGTCATGGCCTCGGTCTGGTCGTGGGTGACGTAGACGGTCGTGGTGCCCAGCCGCTTCTGCAGCCGCGCGATCTCACCGCGCATCTGGACGCGCAGCTTGGCGTCCAGGTTGGACAGCGGCTCGTCCATCAAAAAGGCTTTGGGGTGGCGCACGATCGCCCGGCCCATCGCGACCCGCTGTCGCTGCCCGCCCGACAATTGGGAGGGCTTGCGGTCGAGCAGTTCAGTCAGGTCAAGGGTTTTGGCGGTCTCCTCTACCTTCTGGGCGATCTCGGCCTTCTTCATCTTGGCCAGCGTCAGCGGAAACGCGATGTTCTGCCGCACGGTCATGTGCGGGTACAGCGCGTACGACTGGAACACCATCGCGATGTCCCGATCCTTGGGCGCCTTCTCGTTCATGCGCTCGCCACCGATGCGCAGCTCGCCCGACGAGATGTTCTCAAGGCCGGCAATCATATTGAGCGTTGTCGTCTTACCGCACCCCGACGGGCCGACCAGAATCAGGAACTCACCGTCGGCGATGGTGATGCTGAGGTCTTTTACGGGGGTGGCGCCGTCCGGGTAGCTCTTGGTGACATGGTCCAGCACAATCTCGGCCATCGAGCTATCCCTTCACAGCGCCGGAGGTCAACCCGGCGATGATTCTTCGTTGGAAGATTAGAACAAAAGCGATGATCGGGACCGTGATCACGACGGCACCGGCCGCGATCGATCCGGTCGGTTCCTCGAATTGCGAACTGCCACCGAAATTCGCGATGGCCACCGGCGCGGTGATCGCCGCCTTGGTGGCGGTCAGCGACAGCGCCAGCAGCAGGTCGTTCCACGCGAAGATGAACACCAGGATCGCCGCGGTGACCACGCCGGGCGCGGCCAGCGGGACGATCACCTTGCGGAACGCCTGGGCCGGTGTCGCGCCGTCCATTTTGGCCGCCTTCTCCAGATCCCACGGAATCTCCCGGAAATACGCCGACAGCGTGTAGATGGCAAGCGGCAGCGCGAATGTGATGTAGGGCAGGATCAGGCCGGGCCAGGTATCGAACAGTCCGACGAAACGTTCGATGTTGAACAGAGGCGTGACCAGCGAGATCGCCGGGAACATCGTGACCAGCAGGGTGGCGCCGATCAGCATCCGCTTGCCCGGGAAGTTGAGCCGGGCGATCGCGTAGGCCGCCATCGCGCCGAGCCCCACAGCTATCGCGGTGGTGATCAACCCGATCCCGATTGAGTTGACCAGTGCCGACCCGAACAAATCGCCGCGGAAGATGCCGCGGTAGTTCTCGAGGGAGACCGACGACGGAATCAGCTTGCCGTCCTTGACACTTGACGTCGGCTTGAGCGAGAGGCTGAGGATCCACAACACCGGAACGAGTGCGTAGACCACCACCACGGTGTCTAGCAGGACCCAGCCGGCCCAGGCCCGCCCGGTGCTCGCTGTGTTACCGGCCATCGACGTCACCTCCGGGGGCCGCCGCGCCGAACGCCTTGATGTAGACAAGCGCGATGATGCCCACACAGAGGAAGATCAGCACGCTGATCGCCGAGCCCAATCCGACGTTGAACCCCTTGAATAGATTGTCGTAACCAAGGATTGACACCGAGTCGGTGTTGTTGGCGCCGTCGGTCAGCACGTAGATGCTGTCGAAGATGCGGAAGGCGTCCAGCGTCCGGAAGAGCAACGCGACCACCACCGCCGGCTTGATGATGGGCAGGGTGACGCGCATCAGCCGCCGCCACGGGCCGGCGCCGTCGACCTGGGCGGCCTTCAGCAAGTCCTCGGGCACCAGCGCCAGCCCCGCCAGCAGCAGCAGCGACATGAAGGGGGTCGTCTTCCAAACCTCGGCCAGGATGACGATGCCCAGCGACGGGATCTGGGCGGTCAGGGGTGCGCTGCCCTGCGGCAGAAGGTTGGCCAGATAGCCGGTTCCGGGCGTCCACGCGTAGTACCAGCTGTACGACGCGACCACGGTGACGATGCCGTACGGAATGAGCACCGCGGTGCGCACCAGGCCCCTGCCGACCAGCGTGCGGTGCATCACCAGTGCCAGCGCCAGGCCCAACACGAACTCGAGCGACACCGAAACCGCTGCTATTCCCAGGGTTACGGCCAGAGCGGTCCACCAATAGCGGTCGGTCAAGATCGTTTGGTAGTTGCTCAATCCGACGAACGCGGTGTCGTGAGGGGTGGCGAGGTTGTTGCGCTGCAGGCTCAGCCACACCGCGTAGCCGATCGGGTAGGCCGTCACCGCCAGCATCAGGATCGCCGCAGGCGCGACGAGCACAAAGGCAAGTCGCCGTTCCGGCAACTGGTTTCGGGCCCGAGGGCGCGGCGCGGCGGCGGTGGCGGTGGCGGTCACGGCAACAGCCCCTTGCCGTCGATGGCCTTCTGCGCCTGCGCGGTGAGTTCGTCGGCCGTTCGCTCCGGGTCGATTTCGGTGATCGGGCTCAGCGTCGCCGACAGCCGCAGCGACAGCGCCTGATACACCGGAGTCGCCGGCCGTACGGCGGCGTCGGTGAGCTGTTGGCGGATGATCGTGTACATCGGATATTTGGCCTGGAATTGTGGGTCGGAGTACAACGACGTTCGGACCGCCGGCAGGCCACCCGCCATCGAAACGTACTTCTGGCTCTGCAGGCTGCGCAGGCAGCGCACAGCTTCGAAGGCCTCCGCGCGGTGGCGGGTGGTACTCGCCACGGCGAGGTTCAACCCGCCGAGCGTCACCTTGGCCGGCCGGCCCGGCGCCACACCGGGATACGGCGCGAATCCGAAGACCCGCCGGCTGGCGTCGTAGGCGATGCGGAACTGCTCGTCGCTGGGCACGAACGTTCCGACGTCGTTGATGCTGCCCGCCAGGGCCGGGTCGCGGTTCAGCGGCAGGAAGGGGACGCCGCCCTTCACCGCGTTCTCCAGCATGGAGGCCAGCACATACGGCCAGTTGACTTCCAGTGCGGCCTTGCCCTGTTCGACCGCCAGGCGCGCCGTGCCTTCGTCGGTCCGGCTGATCGACGGGTCGGCCCCGGGGGCGGTACCGACGGACTTGAGGATGCGCAGCGCGTTGACGGTCGCGGCCCGGTGAGCGGGCGTGTCGGTCAGCGTGACCTGGCGGCCGTCCTCGGAGAGCACCTGACCGCCGCCAGTCACCAGCAGCGTGTTGAACCACACCACCAGGCCCTCATTCTCGTTCGCCTGCACGGCGATCCAGGCGGGCTGACCCGCGGCGTGCAACCGGGCGGCTTCGGCAACCATCGCGTCCCAATCCTGCGGCGGTTGTCTCACCAAATCGGGCCGGTACCAGAGTAATTCGGTGTTGGTGATGATGGGCTCGGCATAGAGTCTGTGTTTCCAGCGGGCGGTCGCCAGCGGGCCGGGCAGGGTGTCAGCGGCGGCGTCGGCTTCGGCCCGACCCTCGGGATCGTCTGACAGCGGCAGCGCCCAGCCCGCCTCGGCGAACTCCGCGGTCCACACCACGTCCAGTCCCATCACGTCCAGCCCGCGGTCGTGGGCGCTCAGCCGCCGCGCCAGCTGCACTCGCTGCTCCCCGGGACCCCGCGGCAGGCTCACGTGCTGGACGGCGAACCGTCCCCGCGATTGCCTGGTGCACTCCTGGGACACCGCCGTGAAGGTGGCCGAGTCGGTGGCCGGCGTGAAGAAGGTGATCACCAGCCCGTTGCCGGCGGACCCGCAGGCCGAAAGCGCCGCCATGGTGGTCACCGTCGCCAGCGCGATGACGCCCATCCGGCGCAGGCGCCCGGGACGTTTCACCACCGATTCACACCTCTCGCGCGCGGCCTCAAATCGCTAAGCGCGCCAACAGGTCCCGTGCCTTCTCCGCGTTCTGCGGATCGCAGAGCACGTCGTAACGGCCGGCCACCAACTGCATGGTCGAGCTGAAATCCCTTGTGCCACGGGCCATCGCGTACGGAACCGCGGAGGTGATCAAACCGAAGAACACACCGGCGACGAGGCCGGTGGCCAGCGCAGCCCACGGATTCGGGCTGAAGAATCCGAGCACCAGCCCGATGAACAGGCCCAGCCAGGCCCCGCTGAGCACACCGCCGCCGAGAACCTTGGGCCACGTCAGCCGGCCGGTCACTCGTTCGACCTGCATCAGGTCGACGCCGACGATGATCACCTGCTGCACGGGGAACTGCTGCTCGGACAGGTAGTCGACGGCGCGCTGCGCCTCGGCGTAGGTGGGATAGGAGCCGACCGGCCAGCCCTTGGGTGGGGTCGGTAGCGAGGGCACGCCGCGCCGAGCGGCCGCCGCGCCGGGGGGCGTGGCGCCGGGAACTTGACCGGGCTGGAAAGGACTAGTCATTGCTGCTCATTCTCCTCCGCCCCGGCCAAGCTCACATCTCGGGCCTTCATAGCCTATCCAGCGACGCGCACCAACCTGGGAAAACAAGACGCCGGGGTCGGCGGGCCCGCGGCGATTCGCCGCCAATCCCCCACCTGGGCATCGGCTAGGTTGAACAGCATGACAGCGCCCGGCGATGACTTCGGCGAACGCTCCCACGATGACCAGGCCAAACCGACGTCCGCCGGCAGCGGGGTGCCGGGGCAGCCAGAGGCGCCGTGGGAGCCGCCCGCGTCGGCGGCACAGGAATATCCGCCCCCGGCCTACCCGCCGCCGGCGTATCCCACCGAGCACCCTGGCTATGGGGCCCACTACCCGCCGCCACCCGGATACGGGCAGCCGCAGGGGTACGAGCAGCCGCCGGGCTACGGCGCGCCGCCGTACCAGCCGGTGCCTCCGCAATTCGGTGGGCCGCCCGCCGGCTACGGGCCACCGTCTTATCCGGGCGGCTACTACCCCGCACCGGACTACCTTGGCGGCTACGGGCTGCCGAGCGGAATCAAGCCTGGCACGAACAAGCTCGCTATCGCGTCACTCATCTCGTCGTTCAGCGGCGTGTTCTGCTGCTGCCTCGGCTCGATCGCGGGCATCGTGATGGGGGCGGTCGCGCTCAATCAGATCAAGCGCACCCAGCAAGACGGCTACGGCCTGGCGGTCGCCGGCATCGTCATCGGCGTCGCAACCCTGCTGGTGGGCCTGATCTTCGCGATCTTCGCGATGCACTCGCGTTAGCACCCTGCCGTAGGCGGGCCAACACCGCCGCCATCTGCCCGACCGCCCGGCGCTGCCTAGGCTTTCCCCATGGCATCGGTCAACAGGGTGTACATCGCCCGGCTCTCGCGGATGTTGGTGCTGGGTCCACTCGGCGAGTCCTTCGGCCGGATCCGCGACGTGGTGATCAGCATCAGCATCGTGCGTCAGCAGCCCCGCGTGCTGGGGTTGGTCGTCGATCTGGCGACGCGGCGCAGCATCTTCATCCCGATGCTCCGGGTCACCGCGATCGAGCCCGAGGCCGTCACGCTCAACACCGGCAGCGTGTCGCTGCGCCACTTCGAACAGCGCCCGGGCGAGGTGCTGGCGATCGGACAGGTGCTCGACACCCAGGTCCGGGTCAGCGACCCCGCGCTGCCGGAGCTGGCCGGCCTCGACGTCGTCGTCACCGACCTGGGCATCGAACAAATCCGCACCCGCGATTGGATGGTGAGCCGCGTCGCGGTCCGCAGTCAGCGCCGGCTGGGCCGGCGCGGCCCCGTGCACGTCGTGGACTGGCAAAACGTGCAGGGCCTGACCCCTTCGGCGCTGTCGTTGCCGGGCCAGGGGGTGGCGCAGCTGCTGGACCAGTTCGAGGGCTGGAAGGCGGTGGACGTGGCCGACGCCATCCGCGGCCTGCCGCCCAAGCGGCGCTACGAGGTGTTCAAAGCGCTCGACGACGACCGGCTGGCGGATGTCCTGCAGGAACTGCCCGAGCTTGACCAGGCCGACGTGCTATCCGTACTGGGCACCGAACGCTCGGCCGACGTGCTCGAGGAGATGGATCCCGACGATGCCGCCGACCTGCTCGGCGTGCTGAATCCGACCGACGCCGAGATGCTCCTGACCCGGATGGATCCGGGCGATTCCGCCCCGGTGCGTCGGCTGCTGGCACATTCGCCCGACACCGCGGGCGGCCTGATGACGTCGGATCCGGTGGTGCTGACCCCCGACACGTCGGTCGCCGAGGCGCTGGCCCGGGTCCGCGACCCCGACCTCACCCCCGCCCTGTCGTCCATGGTTTTCGTGGTGCGCCCGCCGACCTCCACACCCACGGGTAGGTACCTGGGCTGTGTGCAGCTGCAGCGACTGCTGCGCGAACCACCGGCGGAGCTCGTCGGCGGGATAGTCGACAACGACCTGCTCACCCTGACGCCGGAGACGCCGCTGGGGGCCGTGACCCGCTATCTGGCCGCCTACAACCTGGTGTGCGGACCGGTCCTCGACGATCAGAACCACCTATTGGGCGCGGTGACGGTGGACGACCTCCTCGATCACCTGTTGCCACACGATTGGCGGGTCGATGTGCAGTCGCTCGACGTCAGCGGCCGGCTCGAAGAACTGGGAGGATCCGCGTGAGCACGTCCTCGACCCCGCGCCGGCTCTACACCCCGCGGACGTCGCGCAGGTACTCGCCTCGCCTCGACCCCGAAGCCGTCGGCCAGATCACCGAATCGATCGCGCGTTTCTTCGGCACCGGCCGCTACCTGCTGGTGCAGACCATCCTCGTGGTGGCGTGGATTGCGCTGAACCTGTTCGCGGTGGGGCTGCGGTGGGACCCCTACCCCTTCATTCTGCTCAACCTGGCTTTCTCCACGCAGGCCGCCTACGCCGCGCCGCTGATTCTGCTCGCCCAGAATCGTCAGGAGAATCGCGACCGCGTCGCGCTCGAGCAGGATCGCCATCGCGCGGCGCAGACGAAGGCCGACACCGAGTTTCTGGCCCGGGAACTCGCGGCGGTGCGACTGGCCGTCGGTGAGGTCGTGACCCGCGAATATCTGCGTCACGAGCTCGAGGACCTACGCTCCCTGCTGGAGAATCTGGACACCGAATCCGAGGGCTCCGAGGCGGCGCCGGGCGGTGCCGGCGCGGACCGCAACCCTAAGAAATAGGGACGAGAACCAGTTCCGACCATTGCGCCACTCTGGTCACAAGAGTTATGTATGGTGATCTAGTTCACGGCTGAGAAGCAGTTGACCAGCTCACATACCTAGGACGGTCGAGTGCGCATAGGGGGACGCCGGGGTGCACACCCGGCCGCCGCGGCGGAGCGGCAACGAGCACTTCAGGTATCACGCACGCGCGTGTTCGGGGTCGCCACCATCACCCCGTTGATTTTTGCCGGAGCGGTGAGCGGAGGGGCGCCTTCACTCCCGGTAAAACTCCCGCCGGTGCACGCCAACATCACCCCGGTGGC
>NZ_LZKH01000222.1:0-1327 GCF_001672745.1 Mycobacterium sp. E1386 | reverse complement strand
AGCTGGTGGGCGGGCACGCCGTAGCGCTCGGACTGGCGGATGGCGTGCTTGAGGAAGCTCGAGTACACCCCGGAGTAGCCCATGATCAGCGCATTGCGGTCCAGCA
Source organism: Mycobacterium sp. E1386 (assembly GCF_001672745.1). Classification (NCBI taxonomy): domain Bacteria; kingdom Bacillati; phylum Actinomycetota; class Actinomycetes; order Mycobacteriales; family Mycobacteriaceae; genus Mycobacterium; species Mycobacterium sp. E1386. The sequence goes on along the minus strand of NZ_LZKH01000222.1, from coordinate 1,221 downwards.
GACACTCGGCCGGCATGGCCGGTGCGACCACCTCTTCGGCGGCGTCGGCGATGTCGAAGAAGTCGATACCCGTCTTCACGCCGATCTTGTCGAACACCCCGATGAGCGCCTCGACGGGCGCGTTGCCCGCGCCGGCGCCGAACCGCCGACACGAGCCGTCGATCTGCTTGGCGCCCGCCCGAACCGCCTCCACCGAGTTGGCCACCCCGAGCCCGAGGTTCTCGTGCCCGTGGAAACCGACCTGGGCGTCATCGCCAAGCTCGGCGACCAGCGCGGCCACCCGGTCGCGGACCCCTTCGAGGACCAGCGCGCCGGCCGAGTCCACCACGTAGACGCACTGGCAGCCCGCGTCGGCCATGATGCGGGCCTGGGCGGCGAGCTTTTCCGGCGAGATGGTGTGGCTCATCATCAGGAACCCGACGGTCTCCAGCCCCAGCTCGCGCGCCAGGCCGAAGTGCTGGATCGACACATCCGCCTCGGTGCAGTGGGTGGCGATCCGGCAGATCGAGCCGCCGTTGTTCTGGGCTTCCTTGATGTCCTCTTTGGTGCCGACGCCGGGCAGCATCAAAAAGGCGATCTTGGCTTCCTTGGCCGTCTCGGCGGCCAGCTTGATCAGCTCCTGCTCGGGCGTCTTGGAGAACCCGTAGTTGAAGCTCGATCCGCCCAGCCCGTCGCCGTGGGTGACCTCGATGACCGGCACGCCGGCGGTGTCCAGGGCCGCCACGATGGCGCCCACCTCTTCTTTGGTGAATTGGTGGCGTTTGTGGTGAGAGCCGTCCCGCAGCGACGTGTCGGTCAACCGCACGTCCCAGATCGGGTTGAAGAAGATGTCGTGCGTACTCATGCCTGCGCTCCCGGCGCCGTAGCGGATAGGGACTCCTTGGCGATCTCCTCGCCGACCTTGGTGGCCGCGGCGGTCATGATGTCCAGGTTGCCCGCGTACGGGGGCAGGTAATCGCCTGCGCCCTCGACCTCGACGAACGTGGTGACGACCGCCTGGCCGCCGGAGTTGATCGACGGCTCGTCGAACTGCGGCTCGTTGAGCAGCCGATATCCCGGCACGTAGGTCTGCACCTCGGCCACGACGTCGTGGATGGATTTGGCGATCGCGTCCCGGTCGGCGTCTTCGGGGATGGCGCAGAAGATGGTGTCGCGCATGATCATCGGCGGGTCTGCGGGGTTGAGGATGATGATCGCCTTGCCACGCTTGGCGCCGCCGAT
>NZ_LZKH01000221.1:0-26247 GCF_001672745.1 Mycobacterium sp. E1386 | reverse complement strand
GTGCTGGGCTCGACGCGGGCCAGCGCGACCGGCACCAACATGGCCATCAGGCCCGTGAGCACCGCCATCCCGTCGAAGAAGGTGCCGGTGCGGTCGCTGCTGCTGATCGGTGCGGCGGCACTGGCGGTCAGCGTCGCCCAGATTCCACACAACACGCTGGCGACGTTCGCGTTGCTCGCCGCGGGCATCGCGCTGGTGGGGGTGTTCGTGGTCGTCGACTGGCGGACGCACGCGGCGATATTGCCGCCCAGCGTGTTCGGTCCGGGGCCGTTGAAGTGGATCTACCTGACCATGGGTGCGCTGATGGGCGCCGCGATGGTGAACACCTACGTGCCGCTGTTCGGGCAGCGGTTGGCGCACCTGACCCCGATCGCGGCCGGGTTCCTGGGAGCCGCGCTGGCGCTCGGCTGGACGGTGAGCGAGATCGTCAGCGCGTCGCTGGAGAGCCCGCGCTCGATCAGGCTGGTGATCGTGGCGGCGCCGATCGTCGCCGCCTCCGGCCTGGCCCTGGCCGCGGTGGCAAGGCGCGGCGACACGTCGCCCTGGACGGCCGCGCTGTGGGCCGTGGCGCTGCTGGTGGCCGGGACCGGGATCGGTATGGCCTGGCCGCATTTGTCGGCGCGCGCGATGGCCTCGGTCGACGATCCGGCCGAGGGCAGCGCCGCCTCCGCGGCCATCAACACCGTCCAGCTGATCTCCGCGGCGATCGCCGCCGGTTTGGCCGGGGTGGTGGTCAACACCGCCAAGGGCGGCGACGGGATGGCGGCGCACTGGCTGTTCACGGTTTTCACCGCGCTGAGCGCCGCCGGTGTGGCGGTCTCCTACCGCGCGACCCGCGGAGTGCGCGAGGCGCTGCCGATCGGCTAGCCCGCGCTGAGCTCAGTCGGGGTTGTCGGCGGTCTGCAAGACCGCGACCACCCCGTCGACGTCGCCGAAGACTTGTCGTGCGTTCGCGATCTTGGCGCCCGACAACGTCATCGTCACCCGGACCTCGCCGTCGTCGATGTCGTGGGCATCCGCGTCGAGCTCGGTGAGCTGCCAGTTGCGCTGCCCGCAGATCCGCAACACCTCCCGCAGCATGCCGCGGCCGTTTTCGTAGATGATCTGCACCCGCACCGTGCCGCGCAGCTGGGCGGTCAGGCGGCCCTCGACCGCCTTGAACACCAGCGCACTGACGAAGTGCAGGGCCACGACGGCGATGGCGAGCAGCAGCAAGCCGGCGCCCACCGCCATGCCGACCGCGGCCGACTCCCAGACCGCGGCCGCCGTCGTGAGCCCGTGCACCGCGCCGCGCCGGGTGATGATGATGCCCGCGCCCAAAAAGCCGATGCCGGAAACGATTTGGGCCGCGACGCGAGACGGGTCCAGCACGATCGTGCCGCTCGACAGGACGTCGGCGAAGCCGTACTTACTGACCAGCATGATCAGCGCCGCCGAGGTCCCGACGATCGTCTGGGTGCGCAATCCGGCGCTCTTGCCCTGGATGGTGCGTTCCAGGCCGATGAGCGTGGTCAACCCGAAGGCGACGAACAGTTCGACGAGGTGGCGGACACCTTGTACGTTGCCGCCCAGCAGCGGCGCGGCCAGCCAACTCTGCATACCCGTTCAACTACCCAACAATTGGCGGTTCACGCCGTCGGCAAAGCGGCAATCACCGCGTGGACTTCACCACCTGCGAGTAATGGAACTGCCAACGTTCGACAATGCGGAAACCGAGATAACTCGGGAACCGATAAGCCGGGGCGCGCCCGAATGCAGGTCCCGGCGGCAATGACGGTCCGGATTGATGATCGGGCAACGACGTTTCTTTATTGGTAATTGTCCAGATCGCGGGGCATTTGTTGATTTTGGCCGTCGTCAGCCACACGGCGACGTGTCCGTCCCATAGCGACCCCACCTTCGGCCCGTAGGCGCCGCGTTCGACATCGATGAGTGACCGGAACGCCGCGGGCCGGGTGGCCAGCAGGGCGCGGATCGGCCCGGGCCGCCACGGCACGGTGTTGTCCACCAGCAGGCAGTCACCGGGCGCGGCGTGGGAGCTGATCAGATCGGCCACCTGGCTGTAGTCCCAGCCCTCCTTGGCGTACGGCCAGCGCTGGATGAACAGGTAGTTCGGCACCGCGGCAACGGCGCAGGCCAGCACCACTCCGGCGATGGGCCAGGGTTTGCGGGCGATCGTGACGATGCAAAGGGCAAGGACCACGGCCATCGCGGGCGCGGTGAAGATCAGATAGCGCGGGTAGTAGATCGGCTCGCCGACGGCCGAATAGATGACCACGAGCGCGGTGGGGATGACCAGCCACGCGGAGCAGATGATCAGGAGCCGGCGCGTGTCGCCGGTGGGGGGCCGGACACCGGCCAGCCGGGCCGCGACCGCCGCCACGATGAGCACGGCGGACAGAATGGCGAACGGGACGCTGTGGTCGAAATACTGGCGCAGGATGATGTCGAACGCGTAATGCCAGCTGACCGGGTAAATCCAGTTGACCTGCCATACCTGCGCGTGGGCGAACACGATGAACGGCACCATGGCCGCGACCGCCACGGATGAGGTGATCGCCCACCGAATAACCGCGGATTTGCGCGCCTTCTCGGGCGTCAATAGCGGCACCATCACGGCGTAAACCGGTACCAACAGCACCATGTTCAGATTGAGCAGAATCGCGAGCATCAAGGCCAGCGCGTAGCCAACCCACAATCGAAGTCCGTTGCGCCGGGCGGCGGCGACGAGCAATACGGTCAGCCAGACCGCCGCCGCGGCCGCGAAGGCGTAGGGGCGCGCCTCCATGCCCGCCCAGGTGGTGCGCGGCAGGATGGCGAACATGACGCCGGCGCACACCGCGGCCGGACGTGTCGAAAACTGCCTGGTGAAGACGGTGACGCCCGCCGCGGCGGCGCCCACCGCCAGGGCGCTGGGCGCTCGCGACCAGAACTCAGTCGGCGGGAACAGCGCGAACCAACCGTGCATCAGCAGGTAATACAGCCCGTGCACGGCATCGATGTGGCCCAGCAGCCGCCACAGCTCCGCCAGCGTCCGGCTCCCGGCGGCCGAGATCGTCGCCCCCTCGTCGAACCACAGGGAGGGCCTACACGCCCACGCGCCGCTGACCACGGCCGCGAACACGGCGATCGCCCACGGGTCGAGCAACCGCCCCGGCGAACGCGCCGGCGCGGTTTCTGCGACTCGGTCCGCGACGCGCTGCTCGACGGTGGGCATGGACATGATGCTTGTCACTGTAAAGCGCAATCGCGGGGCCGGCTCACAAATCGCGCCCCGCACATTAGCCCCAGGCGTCCGCATTCCGCGAAAAGCTGCGTTATGCAACGCTTTCCGCGTAGGGCCTGAGCATTTGATTGTTTTGCCATCGGCGATATTGTCCGCCCGCGCAGCGCAGCCCCGCAAATTATCGACACGCCGCGCCACGCGGTGTCGCTAATCTGTTCCCTCTGCAACGGGCAAACGCGATAGTGTCTTGGGTTGGCTGACCAACCGAAACTGGGAGGGTTAATGGGCGCCTATCAGACTGTAGTGGTGGGAACCGACGGCTCGGACTCGTCAATGCGTGCGGTGGACAAGGCGGCGCAGATCGCCGGGCCGGACGCCAGGCTGATCGTCGCATCGGCGTACCTGCCCCAGCATGAGGACACCCGGGCCGCCGACGCGCTGCGCAACGAAAGCTACAAGGTGTCCGGCACCGCGCCGATCTACGCGATCCTGCAGGACGCGAAGGAGCGGGCGCACAAGGCCGGGGCCAAGAACGTCGAGGAGCGCCCGATCGAAGGCGCCCCGGTCGACGCGCTGGTCAAGCTGGCCGAGGACGAGAAGGCCGACCTGCTGGTGGTCGGAAACGTCGGACTCAGCACAATCGCGGGCCGGCTGCTCGGATCGGTGCCGGCCAACGTGTCGCGGCGCGCCAAGGTGGACGTGCTGATCGTCCACACCACGTCGTAGCGGGGGCCTACCAGCCCCGCTCGCGCCATTCGCCCAGGTGAGGGCGCTCGGCGCCGAGCACCGTGTCGTCGCCGTGGCCGGGGTAGATGACGGTGGAGTCGTCGCACACGTCGAACACCCGGGTGGTGACGTCGTCCAGTAGCTGCGCGAAATCGCCGGGCTGCCATGTCTTGCCGACGCCGCCCGGGAAGAGGCAGTCGCCGGTGAACAGCTGGGTGACCCCGCCCGTGGCGGGCCCGTCGAGGGCAAGCGCGATCGAGCCGGGCGTGTGCCCGCGCAGGTGGATGACCTCGAACTGCAGCTCGCCGATCCGCACGGTGTCGCCGCCCGCCAGCAAACGGTCCGGTTTGACCGGCAACGCCGCGGCGTCGATCTCGTTGGCGGCGGTCGGCGCCCCGGTGGCCGCGGCCACGGCCTCCAGCGCCTGCCAGTGGTCGAAGTGCTGATGGCTGGTCACGATCAGCGACACCTTGGGTGCGTTCCGCCGGATCAAGCCGATCAGGACGTCCGCGTCATTGGCGGCGTCGATCAACAACGTCTCCCCGGTCTCCGAACACGTCACCAGATACGCATTGTTGTCCATAGGGCCCACCGACACCTTTAGGATCGTGGCGCCGGGTAGGGTCCGGCGGGCCGCAGTACCAGGGTCGACGTGTCCGGTGTAGTTGTCGCTCACCTTGTCGGGGGCAGTCATAGCGGCCACGTTACTGGTCAAACGTTTCTTGTCGGTACGGGCACATAGCATGGAATGCGCCGTGCGCATTACCGGCCGCAGAACGTAAAAGATCCACTGAGAGAGGGCAGCGTGGCTGACCGCCTGATCGTCAAGGGCGCCCGCGAACACAACCTGCGGGGCGTCGACCTCGACCTACCGCGCGACGCGCTGATCGTCTTCACCGGGCTGTCGGGGTCGGGCAAATCGTCGCTGGCTTTCGACACGATTTTCGCCGAGGGCCAGCGCCGGTACGTCGAGTCGCTGTCCGCGTATGCCCGCCAGTTCCTGGGCCAGATGGACAAGCCGGACGTCGACTTCATCGAGGGTCTGTCCCCGGCGGTGTCGATCGACCAGAAGTCGACCAACCGCAACCCGAGATCGACCGTCGGGACGATCACCGAGGTGTACGACTACCTGCGGCTGCTCTACGCGCGCGCCGGCACGCCGCACTGCCCGGTGTGCGGCGAGCGGATTGCCCGCCAGACTCCCCAGCAAATCGTCGACCAGGTCCTGGCGATGCCGGAGGGCACCCGCTTCCTGGTGCTCGCGCCGGTGGTGCGCACCCGCAAGGGCGAGTTCGCCGACCTGTTCGAGAAGCTGAACGCGCAGGGCTACAGCCGGGTCCGGGTCGACGGCGTGGTGCACTCGCTGACCGACCCGCCCAAGCTGAAGAAGCAGGAGAAGCACGACATCGAGGTGGTGGTGGACCGCCTCACCGTCAAGGCGAGCGCCAAGCAGCGGCTCACCGATTCCGTGGAGACCGCGCTGAACCTGGCCGACGGCATCGTCGTGCTGGAGTTCGTCGATCACGAGCACGACGCGCACAACCGCGAGCAGCGGTTCTCCGAGAAGCTGGCGTGTCCCAACGGGCACGCGCTGGCGGTCGACGACCTGGAGCCGCGATCGTTCTCCTTCAACTCGCCGTACGGCGCCTGCCCCGAGTGCACCGGCCTGGGCATCCGCAAGGAGGTCGACCCCGACCTGGTGGTGCCCGATCCCGAACGCACCTTGGCGGAGGGTGCGGTGGCCCCTTGGTCGACGGGCCACACCGCGGAGTACTTCACCCGGATGATGGCCGGGCTCGGCGACGAGATGGGCTTCGACGTCGACACGCCGTGGCGCAAGCTGCCGGCCAAGGCGCGCAAGGCGATTCTCGAGGGCTCGGATCACCAGGTGCATGTGCGCTACCGCAACCGGTACGGCCGAACCCGTTCGTACTATGCCGATTTCGAGGGTGTGCTGGCGTTCCTGCAGCGCAAGATGGCGCAGACCGAATCCGAGCAGATGAAGGAACGCTACGAGGGCTTCATGCGCGACGTGCCCTGCCCGGAGTGCGAGGGCACCCGGCTGAAGCCGGAGATCCTGGCGGTGACACTCAGCGCGGGGGACCGGGGCGCCAAGTCCATCGCCGAGGTCTCCGAGCTGTCGATCTCGGACTGCTCGGACTTCCTGAACGCGCTCACCCTGGGGCACCGGGAGCAGGCCATCGCCGGGCAGGTGCTCAAGGAGATCCAGTCTCGGCTCGGCTTTCTGCTCGACGTGGGGCTGGACTACCTGTCGCTGTCGCGCGCGGCGGCCACGCTGTCCGGCGGTGAGGCGCAACGCATCCGGTTGGCGACCCAGATCGGGTCCGGGCTGGTGGGCGTGCTCTACGTGCTCGACGAGCCGTCGATCGGGCTGCACCAGCGCGACAACCGTCGCCTCATCGAAACCCTCACACGGCTAAGGGATTTGGGCAATACGCTGATCGTCGTCGAGCACGACGAGGACACCATCGCCCACGCGGACTGGATCGTCGACATCGGGCCCCGGGCCGGCGAGCACGGCGGGCAGATCGTGCACAGCGGGACGTACGCCGAGCTGCTGGCCAACGACGACTCGATCACCGGCGCCTTCCTGTCGGGGAAGGAGGCCATCGAGATGCCGGCGATCCGGCGTGCGATAGACCGCAAGCGTCAGCTCACCGTCGTCGGCGCCCGCGAGCACAACCTGCGCGGCATCGACGTCTCGTTCCCGCTCGGCGTGCTGACCTCGGTGACCGGCGTGTCCGGCTCCGGAAAGTCGACACTCGTCAACGACATCCTGGCCACGGTGCTCGCCAACCGGCTGAACGGCGCCCGGCTCGTCCCTGGCCGGCACACCCGGGTGACGGGCCTGGACCACCTGGACAAGCTGGTGCGCGTCGACCAGTCGCCGATCGGGCGCACACCGCGGTCCAACCCGGCCACCTACACCGGCGTGTTCGACAAGATCCGCACCCTGTTCGCGGCCACCACCGAGGCCAAAGTCCGCGGCTACCAACCGGGCCGGTTCTCGTTCAACGTCAAGGGCGGCCGCTGCGAGGCGTGCACGGGCGACGGCACCATCAAGATCGAGATGAACTTCCTGCCGGATGTGTACGTGCCCTGCGAGGTCTGCCACGGCGCGCGCTACAACCGCGAAACCCTGGAAGTGCACTACAAGGGCAAGACCATCTCCGAGGTGCTGGACATGTCGATCGAGGAGGCGGCGGAGTTCTTCGAGCCGATCACCGGCATCCACCGGTACCTGCGCACGCTCGTCGACGTCGGCCTGGGCTATGTCCGGCTGGGCCAGCCCGCCCCGACGCTGTCCGGCGGTGAGGCGCAGCGCGTCAAGCTGGCCGCCGAACTGCAGAAGCGTTCGACGGGGCGCACCGTCTACATCCTCGACGAGCCCACCACCGGGCTGCATTTCGACGACATCCGCAAGCTGCTCACCGTGATCAACGGGCTGGTGGACAAGGGCAACACGGTCATCGTCATCGAGCACAACCTGGACGTCATCAAGACGTCGGACTGGATCGTCGACATGGGGCCCGAGGGTGGCGCCGAGGGCGGAACCGTTGTGGCCGAAGGCACCCCGGAGGACATCGCCGCCGTGCCGGAAAGCTACACCGGGAAGTTCCTCGCGGAGGTGATCGGCCGCGCCGCCCCGCCGCAGCGGCCGAAGCGGCGACGCAAAGCCACCGCCTGATTCTCAGCCGGGGATCTTGGTCGCCATCTGGTTGGCGATCAACCTCGCCTGGTTTATGACTCCGAGCCCGCACACGTCCACGTCGAAAACCACGTTGGACGCTGCCTCGAGGACGTGCTGGCACACCACCAGGCTGTTGGCCAACGTGTGCTGCAGGGCGATGTTGGGCGGATTGCCGCTGATCTGCCCGAAGGTCCATTGGAGTGACCCTTTCTCGCCGAGCTGGGTCACGGTCTTCCCGCCGCAGTCCCGCCATTGCGGCCATTGGTTGTTCACGAACCCCCGGGCCTGGTCGGCGGACGCGAAGATCACCGCCCCCTGGACCACGACGTTGGGAGGGTCGCTTTGCGGTTTCTTCATCACCTGGGCGAGCATCGCGGTGTAGCCGCTGCTCTTGTACGTCCGGGTTTGGAGACCGATGAACGCCCCGGTGCACTTGTCGTCGGACACGGTGCTGGTCGGGTCGGGGTCCGTCATCTCGCGCGTGCTGCCCTCGACGATGATCCCGGTGGTGCCGACCAGGGCGTTGATCTGGTCGACCGGAAGCAGGAGCGAATCCAGTTGTGCGGGACCCACTGTGGGGGCCGCGCTGCTGGTCGCCGCACTCGTGGTGGAGGGAGCCGCGGTGGTCGTCGTTGGGGAGGCGTCCGGCGGGGGATCACCGGACTTGCCGACCGCCAACCACACCCCGGTGCCCGCGATGACCGCGACGACGAGCGCGAGCGCGCCGATGACCAGCCCCAGCCTGCGCCGAGGGGGTGCGGGCGGCGCCCACGGCCCGCCGGGCGGGGCCGTGAACCACGCCGGAGGCGGCGGCGCGGGCTGGGCGGCAAACGGCTCAATGCGCGGCGGCGGCGCGAAATGCCGGCTGTGCTGGATCAGCTCGGTCGCCTCGCGTTGGTCCGGCGTGCTCAGCGCGTGCAGGGCCGCCTTCGCCAGATCACCCGCTGTCGGGTAGCGGTCGTTCGGGTCTTTGGCCATCCCGCGGGCGACGACCTCGTCGAACGCCGCCGGGACGGCGGGATTGCGTTGGCTGGGGCGCGGGATCGGCTCCACCAGGTGTGCGGCCATCAGGCTGCTGAGGCTGGTGGCCTGGAAAGGTGTTGTCCCCGTGAGGCATTCGAAAAGCAGGCAGGCGAGAGCGTAGATGTCGACGCGGTAGGTCGGGTCGTCGTTGCCGAATCGCTCGGGGGCCATGTAGTTCCAGCTGCCAATGGCGGCACCGGTTTTCGTCATCCTGGTCGCCCGCTGATCGGTGGCCGCCGCGGCGATGCCGAAGTCGACCAGGTAAGCGAAGTCGCCCTCGGTGAGCAGGATGTTCTCGGGTTTTATGTCGCGATGAATGACCCCGGCGCGGTGCGCGGCATCGAGCGCGGAGGCGACCTGTTCGACGATCGCGACCGCGCGCGGTGGTGGTAGCGGCCCGGTGCGGCTCAGCTCCGTGCCCACGTGACGCCCTTCGATCAGGCGCATGTCGATGAACACTTGACCGTCGAGCTCCCCGAAGTCGTGAATCGGCACGATATGGGGTTCCTGCAGCCGGCCGGCGGTCCGCGCCTCGCGCTGCATGCGCCGGCGAAACACGTCGTCGGAGCTGACTTCCTCGGAGACCAGCTTGAGCGCGACCACGCGGTCCTTGACGGTGTCGTAGGCCTCGTAAACCTCGCCCATCCCGCCGCGGCCCAGCAGGCGGCGCAGCTGGTACGGCCCGAACCGGCTCCCGATCCGCGAACCAGGCTGCGTTTCACTCATCGACGTCCCCCCGACGCTAAGCCAGCCGCCCTAGCCCTCATCCGTGCGCATCGACTCGCGGATTTCGGCCAACCGTTCGGCCGCGGCGCGCTCGCGCTCGTCGTATTGCTCGGCGACGGTGCGGCCCTCGGGGGATTCGGCGTCCAATTCCGCGTCGCCCAAGGAAGTCGCGTAGCGGTTTTCGATCTTCTCGCGGACGGAATCGAAGGTCGGCACGCCGGCGCTGTCGTACCCAGGATCGGGCGGGGTGGGTTCGTCGGGCATGAAGGTCACGCTACTAAAAGCCCGGCGGCGGCCCGCCGCTCGCGCTCCAGATAGCGCACCATTTGTTCCCAATACACCAGCGTCAACGCCATCTGCACCGCGATGGCCGCCGCCGCGGGCAGCAGGCGGCGGCGACGCGCGGCGGCGACGGCGGCGAGCGCGGCCACCGAAGTCAGCACGCTGATGACCATGGCCGCGTCCCGGGGGCGACGGCTGATCCACAGCTCCTCGCCCAGCATCGCCCGCGTCGACCATGCCCGCTCGTGCGCCGGCTTGCCGAAAACGAACGGGTTGACGGCCAGCCACAGCCCGAGCCACGCCGCATGGCTCCAGCGCCGCGTCCACGGCGGCACCAGGATCAGCGGGGTGCTCGCCCAGCGGGTCCAGGCGCTCCACGGATTGCAGTGCCGCGCAAAGATCGCGCGCCGAACCCGCGCAACAGCAAACACCGGCCGGCTACCGCCTGGCGGGATTGGAATGGTCGGCCGGGATGACGACCGGGGTGGCGGGCGCGGGTGGCGCAGCGCCGGGCAGCGCGGTCCGCGGAATTCCCGGCGTGCCCAGCCGGCCGGCCAGCCACGGCAGCGCGGCGGCGAAGACCCGGTCGGCGAACGGCCAATCGTGCTTGCCCGGCTGCGCCAGCACCGCGCAGTCGATTCCGTTGGCGCGCCCGAGTGAACACAGCGAATAAGCGGCCGCCGTCTGGTTGCCGGGGTCGGCGGCCGCTTCCCGGGCGGCGAGCCGTATCGCGCCGCCGTCGGTCATCATCGGGTCGTGGCGCAATGCGGGCGGGCCGTCGGAGGAGATGGCGAACCAGCCCGCGACGTCGCTGTACCGCCCGTGCCGGCTGATCACCGTGGTCGGGTCGAATGCCGCCCACGCGTCGGCGTTTCCGCCGAAGAGCCGCGCGATGGTTTGCGTCTTGTTTCCGGCATTCGGGAAGAAGTCGCCGGCGACGTCGACGAACGCGCTGAACATGTCGGGGTGCATGACGGTCAGGTCCACGGCGCAGGTCCCGCCCATCGACCAGCCGGCGATGCCCCACTGCGACCGGTCGCGGCTGACGCCGAACTTGGAAACCAGGTACGGCACAACGTCTTTGGTCAGATGGTCGGCGGCGTTACCGCGGACTCCGTTGACGCATTCGGTGTCGTTGTTGAAGGCCCCGCCGGAGTCGACGAACACCAGCACCGGTGCCTTGCCGTCGTGGGCGGCCGCGAAGTCGTCGATCGTCTTGACCGCGTTGCCCGCGCGGGTCCAGTCCGCCGGGGTGTTGAACTGGCCGCCGATCATCATGACGGTCGGCAGCGCCGGCGGCGGGCTGCTGGTGAACCATTCGGGCGGCAGGTAAACCAGCTCACCGCGGTGCTTGAAATGTGAGGCGTCAGAGGGGATCGCGACCGGAACCACGCTGCCGTGCGGCGGCCGCGCCCGTTTGGCGGCCATCGCGGTGACGGTGGCCGGGTCGGTTTGATCGGGCAGGGGACCGGACGTGATCTGGCTCCACGCGGCCTGCACGGTCGGGAAATAGCCGACCCACAGGTTGAGGACCAGCGCGGCACACAGCGCGCACAACGGCACGGCCAGCAGGCCCGCCCCGCGCCGCCAGCGGCGCGCGCCGCGCCAACCCAGGAGCAGCACGGCCACCGCCATGCCGGTCAACGTGATCCAGAGCCACAGCGCCGCCGGCGCGGGTTCGTCGGACAGGCCGCGGTCGACGATGTACCAGTGCGTCAGGTAGGCCACGGCAGCGCCGGCCAGCGCAGCCGCCGGCAACCACACCGTCCGCCACCGACGCGACCGCCAGCCGACGGCCAGCGTCAGCACGACCGCGGTCACCACCTGGATCGTGGTGGGCACCCAGCCGTGCATCAGCGACGTGTGACTACTTGCCAGCAACTGCGTCGCGGCATTGGTCGTCGACGCGGTCACGGCATTCATTGTGAGCCATTGTTAACCGGCCTGGAACATATTCACCGAATGTTCGCCGGTGGGCCGCCCGCGTGTCCGGGGCCGCCTAGTGGGGCTTGGCCAGCGGAAATGGCAGCGTTTCACGGATGCTACGGCCGGTTATGAGCATGACGAGCCGATCGATGCCCATGCCGAGCCCGCCGGTGGGCGGCATCGCGTACTCCATGGCCTGCAGGAAGTCTTCGTCGAGCTCCATGGCCTCGGGGTCGCCGCCGGCGGCCAGCAGCGACTGCTCCTGCAGGCGGCGGCGCTGCTCGACCGGATCGGTGAGCTCGCTGTAGGCGGTCCCCAGCTCGACGCCCCAGGCCACCAGGTCCCACCTTTCGGCGACGCCGCGCCGGCTGCGGTGCGGCCGGGTCAGCGGCGAGACGGACGTCGGGAAGTCGATGTAGAAGGTCGGCCGCTCGGTCCGGTCCTCGACCAGGTGCTCGTACAGCTCCAGCACCACGGCGCCGGCATCCCACTGCGCGCGATACGGAATGTGGGCCGCGTCGGAAAGTTTGCGCAAAACGGACAGCGGGGTGTCGGGATCGATGTGGTCCCCGAGCGCCTCGGACACCGCGTCGTGCACGGTCTTCACGGGCCAGTCCCCGGAGATGTCGATCGGTTCGAGGCGGCCGTCGGCGCCGGGCCGCAGCACGGTCTGCTCGCCGTTGGCGGCCTGCGCGGCGTTTTGAATGAGCTCCCGGCTGCCGTCGATCCAGACCATGTAGTCGGCGTGCGCCTGGTAGGCCTCCAGCAGCGTGAACTCCGGGTTGTGGCTGAAGTCGACCCCCTCGTTGCGGAAGGCCCGGCCCAGCTCGAACACCCGCTCCACGCCGCCGACGCATAGCCGCTTCAGGTACAGCTCCGGCGCGATGCGCAGGAACAGGTCCATGTCGTAGGTGTTGATGTGGGTGACGAACGGCCGGGCGGTGGCTCCGCCGTGGATCTGCTGCAGGATCGGCGTCTCGACTTCGATGAACCCCTTGGCGAACAAGGTTTCCCGGACGGAGCGCAAGACGCTGCTGCGGGCCGTGACCAGCTCGCGCGACTCGGGATTGACCGCCAGGTCGACGTAGCGGGTCCGCACCCGCGCCTCGGGGTCGGTCAGCCCCTTCCACTTGTTCGGCAGCGGCCGCAGGCACTTACCGATCATCCGCCAGTCGCGCACGATCAACGAGCGGGTGCCGTTCTTGGAAAAGCCCATGTGCCCGGTCATCTCGACCAGGTCGCCGAGGTCGATGGCCGCGGTGAAGTCCGCGGTGCGGCTGTGTTCCAGGCGTGAATTGTCCAGCAGCACCTGCAATTCGCCCGACCAGTCCCGCAGCTGGGCGAACAGCACCCCGCCGTAATCGCGTATCCGCAGTATCCGGCCCGCCACCGAGATGTTTTCCTGATCGTCGGCGTCCAGCGCCCGGGCGATCGTGTGACTGGGCGGGGATCCCACCGGGTACGCGTCAATGCCGTTGCGCCGCAAGATCTTCAGCTTGGCCAGGCGCACCCGTACCTGCTCGGGCAGGCGGGCCCTCGACTCCTCGAGTTCCGCGTCGTCCCGTCGCTGCTGAAGCTCGCTGACGTCGGGCGCCGAGCCGTCGTGATGCAGCAGGCCCGACTCCACCAGCCTGGGCGGCACGGCGGGGTGATGGCCGGTGTGCACCTTCTCGCGCCGGGTGAACGGCAGCACCAGGAAGCCCTCGGCGATCACCGAGGCGACGCCGACCCGGGGTATCAGCCGCGCGTCCTCGTAGCAGGCGTAGCGCGGGACCCATTCCGGTTGGTACTTCATGTTCGACCGGTACAGCGTCTCCAGCTGCCACCACCGCGAGAAGAACAGCAGCAGCCCCCGCCACAGCCGGGCGACCGGGCCCGCGCCGAGCTGGGCGCCCTGTTCGAACGCCGAGCGGAACATCGCGAAGTTCAGCGAAATGCGGCTGATGCCAAGGGTTTCGGCGGTCAGCGCGAGCTCGCTGACCATGAGCTCGATGGTGCCGTTGGGGGACTGCGGCGAGCGGCGCATCAAGTCCAGGGAGACCCCGGTGGTTCCCCACGGGACCAGCGACAGCATCGCCACGACGGCGCCGTCGCGGTCCAGCGCTTCGACCAGCAGGCAGTCGCCATCCGCCGGATCGCCCAGCCGGCCCAGCGCCATGGAGAAGCCGCGCTCGGTCTGCGTGTCGCGCCAGGCGTCGGCGCGGGTGATCGTCTGGGTCATCTCCTCGGCCGAGATGTCGCGGTGCCGGCGGATGCGCACCGTCAGCCCAGCCCGGCGGGCCCGGGTCACGGCTTGGCGCACCCCGCGCATGTCGGGGCCGGACAGCCGGAAATCGGCGGTCCGCAGGATGGCCTCGTCGCCCAACTCGAGCGCGTTGAGCCCCGCTTCCCGATAGACGCGCGCCCCCTGCGTGCTGGCACCCATGACGCCCGGCGCCCAGCCGTAGGTCTGGCACAGCCCCAGCCACGCGTCGATGGCCTGCGGCCACGCCCGCGGGTCGCCGATCGGGTCGCCGCTGGCCAGGCAGACGCCGACTTCGACGCGGTAGGTGATGGCGGCGCGGCCGCTTTGCGCGAACACCACCGACTTGTCGCGGCGGGTCGCGAAGTATCCGAGCGAGTCGTGCTTGCCGTACAGCTCGAGCAGCCCGCGGATTGCCGACTCGTCCTCACCGGTGAGCGCGTTCTCGGCGCGCTGGGATTGGAAGAGCACGATGGTCGCCAGGATCAGCGCCAGCGCTCCGAACAGGCCGAAGATCGCGTTGAGGAACACGTGCGGCTTGCCGGTGAACAGGTCCGGATCGGCCAGGGCGAATCCGACCACCCGGTTGGCCACGTAGGACAGCCGGTCCTGGCGCGCCAGCGTTCCGGGCCACAACTCCACCAGGCCCCACGAGAGCAGGATCCCGACCACGTCCCCCGCGACCAGCACCGCGGCCGCCTTGACCAGAGCGCCTTTGCGGACCTTGGCCCAGAACTCCCGGTACGCCAGCACCAGCAGCACAATCGCCACGATGTGCACCGCGAACCCGAGGTTCTCCCCGAAGGTTTCGGCCGCGGTGTTGTCGCCCGCGGCCATGTCGGCGACGTTCAGGCCGGCGGCAAGGATCATCTGGCCGAGCAGCACCAGCCAGGCGATCCGTTTCCGGGCGGTCAGGGCCGCGGCCAACAATGCCAGCACGAACGACCACGCGATGCTGGTGTCGGGGAAGTTGAACAGGTAGTTGTTGATGAACTCCCGGGGGACCTTGATCAGCCACCGGATCGCCGGGGAGACGCTGGCCAGCAGCGACACGGTGGCGATGACGCCCACAATCCACCCGGCCGCCGCCGGTACCCAGCGATACCGGGATTGCGACCGGCCGCGAGCCCCCGAACGGGACCCCGAACGAGATGAAGCGAGTGTCACAGACCGCGAGGATATGCCCTCAATCCGTGAAAAGCTTGGCGAAGCGCGAAGAGCGGCTGGCAATAATTGGTCCGGTCGCCCAAGCGTGCTCGTGCGCGCCGGACGGGGGTCCGGGGCGAAGTGCAAAAAGCCGCCCCGTGGCTGCTAAACTGGCGTCCGCGACCATCCCGGCGAAGGCCAGGATCAGTAAGTGGAGTCCCACTCCCACCGCGTGCCACGAAGTTTCCTTCAAGGCTTGGCGGTCCGGTCACAGACATCGCGCATGTCTGTTCCGCGAGCAACGCGGGCGGCTTGACTAGTTGCAAGCCGTGATCGGTCGGCATTGGGCCCTGCTATTGCAGGGCTTTTTTGCTGGTGGTGTGGTGTTTCCGCCGCTGGATCCCGACCGAGGCCCTGGCCGTGAGCGCAGGATATCTATAAGCCCAACAAGGGAGGCCCCATCAGCACTGAGACCCGCGTCAACGAGCGCATCCGCGTACCTGAAGTCAGATTGATCGGCCCCGGGGGAGAGCAGGTAGGCATAGTGCGCATCGAAGACGCACTGCGCGTCGCTGCGGACGCCGATCTCGACCTCGTCGAAGTCGCCCCCAACGCCAGACCCCCGGTCTGCAAGATCATGGACTACGGCAAGTTCAAATACGAGGCGGCGCAAAAGGCGCGCGAATCCCGCCGGAACCAGCAGCAGACCGTCGTCAAAGAGCAAAAACTGCGACCAAAGATCGACGATCACGATTACGAGACCAAGAAGGGTCACGTGATCCGCTTCCTGGAGGCGGGTTCGAAGGTGAAGGTCACCATCATGTTCCGCGGACGTGAGCAGTCGCGGCCCGAGTTGGGCTACCGCTTGCTGCAGCGGCTGGGCGCGGACGTCGCCGAATACGGCTTCGTCGAGACGTCCGCCAAGCAGGACGGCCGCAACATGACGATGGTGCTGGCCCCGCACCGCGGCGCGAAGACTCGTGCCAGGGCGCGGCACCCCGAAGGACCCGGGGACGGCGCGGCATCGGACGCCGACGCGGGCGCCGACACCCCTTCACCCAACTGACCCGAGACCAACTAGCGAGAATTTCAGAAGTAGAGGAAACATGCCCAAGGCCAAGACCCACAGCGGGGCTTCGAAGCGGTTCCGGCGCACCGGAACCGGCAAGATCCTGCGCGAGAAGGCGAACCGTCGCCACCTGTTCGAGCACAAGCCGTCCACCCGGACTCGCCGGCTGGAAGGCCGCACGACCGTGGCGGCCAACGACACCAAGCGGATCAACAAGCTGCTGAACGGCTGATCTTCACCCAGCCGAGCGCCGGGGCCCGTCGGTGCCGGCACCCGACCCATTTACTTAGAACGAGAGTAGGAACACCCATGGCACGCGTGAAGCGGGCGGTCAACGCCCACAAGAAGAGGCGCAGCATTCTCAAGGCCTCGAAGGGCTATCGCGGCCAGCGCTCGCGGCTCTACCGCAAAGCCAAAGAGCAGCAGCTGCATTCGTTGAACTACGCCTACCGCGACCGCCGCGCGCGCAAGGGCGAGTTCCGGAAGCTGTGGATCTCGCGGATCAACGCGGCGGCGCGCGCCAACGACATCACCTACAACCGGCTGATCCAGGGTCTGAAGGCCGCCGGTGTGGAAGTGGACCGCAAGAACCTCGCCGACATCGCGATCACCGATCCCGCGGCGTTCACCGCGCTGGTTGACGTCGCCCGGGCCGCACTGCCTGAGGACGTCAACGCGCCCTCGGATTCCGGAGAGGCCGCCTAGCCCCTGCTGACCGAACGTTCGGCCCGGGTCGCCGCGGCGGTCAAACTGCATCGCCACGTCGGCCGGCGGCGGGCGGGCCGATTCCTGGCCGAAGGCCCCAACCTGGTCGAGGCGGCGGCCGCCCGCGGCCTGGTCCGCGATGTCTTCGTCACCGAAGCCGCGTCGCAGCGGTATGCGGCTTTGCTTGGCGCGCAGCGCTGTCCGGTCCATCTGGTCAGCGAGCGGGCCGCAAAGGCGCTGTCGGACACCGTCACACCCGCCGGGCTGGTGGCCGTCTGCGAAATGCCCGCGACCGGCCTGGCGGACGTGCTGGCCGGCTCACCCCGGCTGATCGCGGTCGCCGTCGAGCTCGGCGAACCGGGCAACGCGGGCACGGTCATTCGCATCGCCGACGCCATCGGCGCACAGGGCGTGATCCTCGGCGGGCACAGCGTCGACCCGTACAACGGCAAGTGTCTGCGCGCCTCGACCGGCAGCATCTTCTCGATTCCGGTGGTCGCCGAGCCCGACGCGGCCGCCGCGCTGGGCGCCGTGCGCGCCGCCGGGCTGCAGGTGCTGGCGACCACGGTGGACGGCGAGACCCGCCTCGACGACGCCGCGGCGCTGCTCGCCAGGCCCACCGCGTGGTTGTTCGGGCCCGAATCACAGGGTCTGCCAACCGAAATCGCGGCGGCGGCCGATCACCGCATGCGCATCCCGATGGCCGGCGGTGCCGAGAGCCTGAACGTGGCCTCCGCCGCGGCCATCTGCCTCTACCAGAGCGCGCAGGCGCTTGGCATGTTCAAGCGGCCCTGACGCGACCCCGGGCGGGCCGCAGACCCGCCAGCGACAGCGTCCCGTGCACCAGCGAGCCGGCGCGCTCCATGAGCGCCTTGGCCGGGTCGAGCGGCGAGCGGGGCTTTGGGGGGAAGTAGTGCATGGGCAGCCCGCGCCGGTCGCGCGGCGGCGCCATGAACGGCGGAGCCTCCACCAACGGCGCGTTGTCGGGCAGCCGCCCCTCGGCCCGGCGGTACGCGGCCAGCGCCCGGGGGTGCAGCCGAATCTCGTCGGGAACCGCCAGGAAGGCCAGTTCGACGAACTTGCCGAACAGCCGCAGCAGCACCTCGTCGCCGGGCGTCCAGCGCATGCCCGCCTTCTCGCGAACCGCGGGCTCGAACAGCCCCGCCGCGATCCAGCGCTGGCCGGCGACCAGCGGCCTGAACATCTGGTCCCAGACCGGCGTCGGCATCAGCACGAATTTCGGCTTGGGGATCCGGATTCGGAAGATGTCCAGCGTCGCCTGGTTGATTTCCAATTGCTCGCGGCAGACCCGGTCCCAATACTCCTGGAACTCCTCCCAGGAGGTGGGCACCGGTCGCATGCTCATCCCGTACATCCGGTACCACCGGACGTGCTCGTCGAACAGCTGCCGCTTCTCGGCCTCCGTCAAGCCCCCGCAGAAGTACTCGGCCACCTTGATCACCAGCATGAAGAAGGTGGCGTGGGCCCAATAGAAGGTTTCGGGGTTCAGCGCGTGATACCGGCGCCCGGACGCGTCGACGCCCTTGATGGTGTGGTGGTAGCTCGTGATCTGCCGTCCCGTCTGGGCCGCCCGGTCACCGTCGTAGACGACGCCCATGATCGGGTACACCGAGCGGGCCACCCGCTGCAGGGGCTCGCGCAGCAGGATCGAATGCTCCTCGACGCCCGCGCCGAGCTCCGGATACATGTTCTGAATCGCGCCGATCCAGACGCCCATCATTCCCGTGCGTAGATCGCCGAAGTACTTCCAGGTCAGGGAATCGGGCCCGAGCGGATCGTCGGATCTCGTTGGAATGGCAGTCATCTCGGCCTCCTCGGCTCACGATAACTTTGACAACGCGCGTTGTCTACGATTTCGGCCGCGCGCGCCGGTGGGTGTTACGCAGCGTCCATAGTGGTGTGGCGTCCCTGTGATCAGGCGATACGTTGCGAGCTGTGACACAAACCGCGGGGCCTTCATTGCCCGCCTCCGGCGCAACCAAATAACCTGGCCAGGTGGAACTCGCGCGTCGCGACCCGGACTCGGGCGAGCCCGGACAACCGACGGCGACGTCGTCCGATTCGCCGCCGCGTTCCGCGGTCTCGGCGCACGGCGCCTCGCAGTGGTTGCACAACCGGAATCACAGTCCCGGCGCGGTGGCGTTCATCCGCCGGGCGCGGCGTCTGCTGCCCGGCGACCCCGAGTTCGGCGACCCGCTGTCCACGGCCGGCGACGGTGGACCGCGCGCCGCGGCGCGTGCCGCCGACCGGCTGCTGGGGGATCGCGATGCGGTGTCGCGGGAAGTCAGCCTCGGGCTGTTGCAGGTGTGGCAGGCGCTGACCGAGTCGGTCGCCCGGCGCCCCGCGAATCCCGAGGTGACGCTGGTGTTCACCGACCTGGTCGGCTTCTCGTCGTGGTCCTTGCAGGCCGGTGACGAGGCGGCGCTCACCCTGCTGCGACAGGTGGCGCGGGCCGTCGAGCCGCCGCTGTTGGACGCCGGTGGCCACATCGTCAAACGGATGGGTGACGGCCTGATGGCCGTCTTCGGCGATCCCACGGTCGCGCTGCGGGCCGTCCTGGCAGCCAAGGATGCGCTGAAGTCCGTCGAGGTGGCCGGCTACACACCGCGGATGCGGGTCGGGATTCACACCGGGCGGCCCCAGCGGTTGGCGGCGGACTGGCTCGGTGTCGACGTCAACATCGCCGCGCGGGTGATGGAACGGGCCACCAAAGGCGGGGTCATGGTGTCAGGTTCGACACTCGACCTGATCGCCCAGAGCGAACTGGACGCAATGGGCGTGGTCGCCAAACGTGCACGTAAACCGGTTTTTGCGGGCAAGACGACGGGCGTCCCGGCCGACTTGGCGATATATCGTTTGAGGACTCATAGGGAGTTGACAGCGCCCGATCACACTTCCGAAACAAATTAATCGACATAATGGACGCAATGTTTGGGGGCGTCTTCGCCCGGCTCGCCCGGGTCCAGTTCACGGTGGGATACGTGGCGATGCTGCTTGCCGTCAGCTGTGCCATCTTGGCGCTCGGCCCGCACGCGCACGACGTGCTGGTCGAGCGGGCCAGCACCAACCTGCACAACCTGGCCCATGGCCACGTGGGCACGCTGCTGGGCAGCGCGCTGGTCGTCGACGCCGGTCCGCTCTACTTCTGGTTGCCGTTCCTCACCTGCCTGCTCGCGCTCGGCGAACTGCACCTGCGCACCATCCGGCTGGTGGTCGCGTTCCTCGTCGGGCACATCGGCGCGACGCTGCTCGTGGCCGCCGCCCTGGCCGCGGCGGTCGAGTTCGAGTGGATGCCGGTGTCGATCACCCGGGCCAGCGACGTCGGGATGAGCTACGGCGCCCTGGCGGTGCTCGGGGCGATGACGGCGGTGATTCCGCAGCGCTGGCGGGCCGCCTGGGTCGGTTGGTGGGTGTCGGCCGGCATCGCCTCGGCGATCATCGGCGGCGATTTCACCGATGCCGGCCATACCGTCGCCGTGGTGCTGGGCGTGCTGGTCTCCGCCCGGCTCCGCCAGCCCATCCACTGGACGCCGGTGCGCATCATGATGCTGGCCGCCTCGTCGGGCTTCGGCTTTCTGCTGCTGGCCCACCACTGGGGCACGATGGCCGCGGCGCCCGCCTTCGGCGTCCTGGGCGCGCTGGCCGCGCACAAGCTCGTGCGGTTCGCCACCGGGCGCGCGGTGTCGGACGACGCCGCCCTGGCCGGCGCGCAGCCGGTCGCGGCCGGCTAGACACCGGCTCGCCCTTACCCCGAAGCGCCCGCCGGGCCGCGCGCACCGCATCACTATGATCGGCACTTGCCGCTGGGGACCTTCCTCCCAGCCCCTCATCAGCAAGGAGCGTGTCGCCGCGTGGGTGCTCAGCCCGTCGACCTGTCACCGGATGCCTTGGCCGAGGCGGTCGGCGCCGCCCGGGAGGCGATCGCGCTCGCCGGCGATCTGGACGCGCTGGCGCGCGTGAAGACCGAGCACCTCGGTGACCGCTCACCGCTGGCGCTGGCCCGCCAGGCGCTGGGCAGCGTCCCCAAGGACGAGCGGGCCGACGCCGGCAAGCGGGTCAACTCCGCGCGAACCGAAGTGCAGCGCAGCTACGACGATCGGCTGGCGGCGCTGCGGGCCGAACGCGACGCGGCGGTGCTGGCCGCCGAGGGCATCGACGTCACCCTGCCGTCGGGCCGGCAGCCGACCGGCGCCCGACACCCGATCACCCAGCTGGCCGATCACATCGCCGACACCTTCATCGCGATGGGGTGGGAGCTGGCGGAGGGGCCGGAAGTCGAGACCGAGCAATTCAACTTCGACGCCCTCAACTTCCCCGCGGACCACCCGGCGCGCAGCGAGCAGGACACCTTCTACATCGCGCCGGACGATTCCCGGCAGCTGCTGCGCACCCACACGTCGCCGGTGCAGGTGCGCACCCTGCTGGCCCACGAGCTGCCCGTCTACATCATCTCGATCGGCCGCACCTTCCGCACCGACGAGCTCGACGCCACCCACACGCCGGTCTTCCACCAGGTCGAGGGGCTGGCGGTGGACCGCGGCCTGTCCATGGCGCATCTGCGGGGCACCCTCGACGCGTTCGCCCGGGCCGAGTTCGGCCCGGAGGCGCGCACCCGGATCCGCCCGCACTTCTTCCCGTTCACCGAACCCTCCGCCGAGGTCGACGTGTGGTTCGTCGGCAAGAAGGGTGGCGCCGGCTGGGTGGAGTGGGGCGGCTGCGGCATGGTGCACCCAAACGTGTTGCGGGCGGCCGGGATTGACCCCGACGTCTACTCCGGGTTCGCGTTCGGCATGGGCCTGGAACGCACCCTGCAGTTCCGTAACGGCATACCCGACATGCGCGACATGGTCGAGGGCGACGTCCGGTTCTCGTTGCCGTTCGGGGTGGGTGCCTGATGCGCATCCCCTACAGCTGGCTGCAAGAAGTGGTAGCGGCGGGCGCCCCGGGCTGGGACGTCGCGCCCGGCGATCTCGAGCAGGCGTTGATCCGCATCGGCCACGAGGTCGAGGAGGTCGTCACCCTCGGCCCGGTCGACGGGCCGCTGACCGTGGGACGGGTGACGGACATCGAGGAGCTCACCGGCTTCAAAAAACCGATCCGCGCCTGCCGAGTGGACGTCGGCGACGGCGCGGAGCGCGACATCGTTTGCGGTGCAACGAATTTCGCCGTCGGCGATCTGGTGGTCGTGGCGCTGCCCGGCACCACGCTGCCGGGCGGGTTCGCTATCACCGCACGCAAGACCTACGGCCGCGACTCCGACGGCATGACCTGCTCGGCGGCCGAACTCGGTTTGGGCGCCGACCATTCCGGGATCCTGGTGCTGCCGCCCGGCACCGCCGAGCCGGGCGCCGAGGGCGCCACGGTCCTGGGCTTGGACGACGTGGTCTTTCACCTCGCGATCACCCCCGACCGGGGCTACGGCATGTCGGTGCGCGGGCTCGCCCGCGAGATCGCCTGCGCCTTCGACCTGAACTTCGTCGATCCGGCGGACATCAAGCCGTTGCCGGCCGAGGGCGAGGCGTGGCCGCTCACGGTGGACGCCGAGACCGGCGTGCGCCGATTCGCCCTGCGGCCCGTCACCGGGATCGACCCGGCGGCGGTGTCGCCGTGGTGGCTGCAACGGCGGCTGCTGCTGGCCGGGATCCGTGCGACGTCGCCGGCGGTGGACGTCACCAACTACGTGATGCTCGAACTCGGTCACCCCATGCACGCCCATGACCGCGACCGCATCTCCGGGGGCCTGGTCGTGCGGTTCGCCCGTCCCGGCGAGACGGTCGTCACCCTGGACGACATCGAGCGCCGGCTCGATCCGGCCGACGTCCTGATCGTCGACGACCGGGCGACCGCGGCGATCGGTGGCGTGATGGGCGCGGCGAGCACCGAGGTGCGCGCCGACTCCACCGACGTGCTGCTGGAGGCCGCCGTCTGGGACCCGGCGGCCGTCTCGCGCACCCAGCGCCGGTTGCACCTGCCCAGCGAGGCGGCCCGGCGCTACGAGCGCGGCGTGGACCCGGCCGTCTCGGTGGCCGCACTGGACCGCTGCGCGGCGCTGCTCGTCGAGATCGCCGGGGGAGCGGTGGAGGAGAAGCTGACCGATTGGCGGGGCGACCCGCCGACCGACGACTGGTCGCTACCGCCGATCCGGATGCCGGCCGACCTGCCCGACCGTGTCGCCGGGGTGGCCTACCCCGCGGGCGCCACCGCGCGGCGCCTGACGCAGATCGGGGCTTCGGTGAGCGACGGCGGCGGGGTCCTGACCGTGACGCCGCCGAGCTGGCGACCCGATCTGTTGCAGCCCGCCGACCTCGTCGAGGAGGTGCTGCGGCTGGAGGGGCTGGAGGCCATTCCGTCGGTGCTGCCCGCGGCCCCGGCGGGCCGGGGCCTCACCGCGGGGCAGAAACGCCGCCGCGCCATCGGCAGAGCGCTCGCGGAATCGGGGTACGTCGAGATCCTGCCGACGCCGTTCCTGCCCGCGGGGGTGTTCGACCTGTGGGGCCTGCCGGAAGACGACCCGCGACGCGCCACCACGCGGGTGCTCAACCCGCTGGAGGCCGACCGTCCGCACCTGGCCACCACGCTGCTGCCCGCGCTGCTGGAAGCGTTGGTGCGCAACGTATCCCGCGGGCTGGTGGACGTCGGGCTGTATGCCCTGGCCCAGGTGGTGCAACCGACCGAGCAGACCCGCGGCGTGCAGCCCATTCCCGTGCACCGCCGGCCGACCGATCACGAGATCGCGCTGCTGGACGCCTCGCTGCCCCGCCAGCCGCAGCACGCCGCGGTGGTGCTGGCGGGCCTGCGCGAACGCCGGGGCCCCTGGGGGCCCGGCCGCCGGGCCGAGGCCGCCGACGCGTTCGACGCGGCGCGCATCATCGCCCGCGCCAGCGGCGTCGAGGTGAGCCTGCGGGCGGCCCAACTCCTGCCCTGGCATCCGGGCCGGTGCGCCGAGGTACTCGTCGGGGAGACCGTCGTCGGTCACGCCGGGCAATTGCACCCCGCCGTGATCGAGCGGTCCAACCTGCCGAAGGGCACCTGCGCCGTCGAACTGAACCTCGACGCGATCCCGATCGTCCAGGCGCTGCCGGCGCCCAGGGTGTCGCCGTTCCCGGCCGTCTTCCAGGACCTCAGCCTGGTCGTGCCCGCGCACGTGCCCGCCCAGGCGGTGGCCGACGCGGTCCGGGAGGGCGCCGGCGAGCTGCTGGAAGACCTGCAACTCTTCGACGTCTTCACCGGCCCGCAGCTCGGGGAAGACCGCAGATCGCTGACCTTCGCACTGCGGTTCCGCGCCCCGGATCGCACGCTGACCGAGGACGACGCCAGCGCGGCCCGCGACGCCGCGGTGCGGCGCGCCGCCGAGGCGGTCGGCGCCGAACTGCGGGCCTGACGCCGCGCGGCCGACCTACCGGGGTCCGATCGGGCGCCGGGTGACGCCCTCGTAATTTTGCCGGGCGAGATTTATTTTCGGATCGTCGGCGGCGGATCGTCGTTTCCCCTGTGTTCATTGTGTGATTCATTTGTGTTCACCCTGTCTGGGGCCGCGTTCCGCCGAGCTAGACGCGGGTCACCGCCGCCCGGACCGCCGATCGCCACACTCAGGCCTTTGCTGATCGCCGCTCGGAAGGTGCCAGGCTCGGCCGGCGGCGCCGAATGTCTTTGCGTAACTCCTGGCTAGTGTCCTGGGCACGAGAGCACCCCAGCGACCGCCAGCCGATCTCGCATCCATCGGGTGGCGGTAGTCGGAAGGCGCTCAATGTCGTTGACGTACAGCGCTATCGGCGGCGTGAGTGAGAGGCCGATGGCGATCGGCCGGGTGGAGGAAGCGGATGGATTTCGGGGCGTTACCGCCGGAGGTCAACTCCGGCCGGATCTACTCTGGACCGGGATCGGCGCCGCTGCTGGCTGCTGCGGCCGCGTGGGACGGGTTAGCCGGCGAACTGAATTCCGCGGCGGCGTCCTACGCCGCTGCGATCGCGGAGCTGACAACCACCTGGCACGGGCCCTCGTCGATATCGATGGCTGGCGCGGCGGCCCCCTACATCGGGTGGCTTGGCAGTGGCGCCCTGCGGGCGGAGCAGACCGCGGCGCGGGCCAGGGCGGCGGCGGCGGCCTACGAGGCCGCTTTCGCGGCCACCGTGCCGCCGCCGGTGATCGCGGCCAACCGGGCCTTGCTGGCCTCGCTGATCGCGACCAACATCCTGGGTCAGAACACCCCCGCGATCGCGGCCACCGAGGCGCAGTACGCCGAGATGTGGGCCCAGGACGCGGGCGCCATGTATGGCTACGCCGCCTCGTCGGCTGCGGCGGCGCAACTGACCCCGTTCGCCGCGCCACCCGCGACCACCGACGGCAGCGGGGAGGCCGACCAGTTGGCCGCGGTCACCTCGGCGATCGGGCCGTCGAGCGCCTCCGGCGTGGAATCTGCGCTGTCACAGGCGGTCTCGCAGGGTCCGGCCGGCCTGCAAACCCTCGCCGTGAACGCGAATGCGGTGACGACGGCGGCGAGCGGTCTCCCGCTGAGCCTGACGGACATCACGGGGATCCTGAAGACGTTCAACAGCGTCATGGGCACGATCTCCGGGCCGTACACCCCGCTCGGCGTGGCGAACCTGGCGAAGAACTGGTACCAGATCGCCCTCAGTATCCCGAGCGTGGGGACGGGCATCCAAGGGATCGGACCCCTACTGCACCCCAAAGCGCTCACCGGGGTCTTGGCGCCGCTGCTGCGCAGCGACCTGCTGAGCGGCGCGACCGCGGTGTCGACTGCGAGTTCGGTTTCGGCCGCGACGGGCCAGGCCGGCCTGGTCGGGTCGTTGTCGGTGCCGGCGAATTGGGCTGCTGCCGTTCCCGCGATCCGAACGGTGGCCGCCGAGCTGCCGGAGACGATGGCGCAAGCCGCTCCCGCGATGGCCGCGACCGGCCAACAAGGCATGTTCGGCCCGACGGCTCTGTCAAGCCTGGCCGGGCGCGCCGTCGGCGCGAGCGCCACCCGCGCGGTCGCCGGGCCGGCGTTTCGGGTGCCCGGTGCCGTCGCCGTCGACGACCTCGCGACCACGTCCACCGTCATCGTGATCCCGCCGAACACCAAATAAGAAAGGGTGCGGCAATGGTTTTCAGCGATTTCGCAACGCTGCCACCTGAGGTGATCTCCACCCAGATCTATGCGGGCCCGGGCGCCGGGCCGCTGCTCGCGGCCGCCGCGGCCTGGGAGACGCTGGCCGCCGAGTTGCACTCCACCGCGGCCTCCTACGGCACGGTCATTTCGGACCTGGTCGGCGAGTCGTGGCAGGGCCCGTCGTCGGAGTCGATGGCCGCGTCGGTGGCACCGTATCTGGCGTGGATGTCGACCATGGCGGGCCAAGCCGAGCAGACCGCCACCCAGGCCCGGGCCGCGGCCGGCGCCTACGAGGCCGCCCTGGCGGCCACCGTGCCGCCACAGCTCGTCGCGG
>NZ_LZKH01000220.1:0-628 GCF_001672745.1 Mycobacterium sp. E1386 | reverse complement strand
CCGCAGCCGGGGTGCGGAGATGCCCTCCATTTCGGTGACGGCCGCTTGCAGCAACTCGGACTTGTTCGGAAAGTAGTGGTAAAGGCTGCCGCTGGTCATGTCGGCCGCCCGGGCGATCTCGCGAATCGTGGTGCGGGAGTAGCCCATCTCGGCCACACACCGCATCGCCGCGGCGATGATGCGCGAACGCGTCTGCTCCCCGTCGGCGCCCACCGGGCGGCCCAATTGCGACGGTGCGACGCTCATGCCGCGCGGAACCCGCCGCGGGCCGGTCCATCACACACTGCGCACCTCCGCGCGGAAGCCGGAACTAATCGATCACTCGATTATATTCGACGGTGTCGGGCACGAGAGCCGGCGGACAGGACGCGCGAGTGGGGAGAGCACGGTGACGCGGGCGCAGCGTGGGCGCCCGGTCGGCGCCAGCGGCGAGGAGACCCGCCGGCGGATCATCGTCGCCGCCATGCGCTGTGTGGCCACGGTGGGATACTCGCGAGCCACCATCCGTGAGATCGCTCGCACCGCGAACGTCACGAGCGCCAGCCTGTACAACTACTTTCCGAACAAGGCCGAGTTGATCAAGGCCGCGATCGCGGCACGCACCGACGTCGCGTTGCCCCGGCTGCGG
>NZ_LZKH01000219.1:0-44796 GCF_001672745.1 Mycobacterium sp. E1386 | reverse complement strand
GCGGGCCCAGGTCGCGGGGCAGCAGCGACACCGCGTCGCCGACGGTCAGCACCTTGCCGAGCAGGGCCTGCCGCAACGTGACCGGCGAGATCGACTGGTGGGCCAGCGACGAGCCGGACAGCGTCACCGATCGCGCGCCGTAGACGGTGACCGCGCCGACGATCACCGGGGTGCCCTCGCGCAGCCCGGCGTTGGACAACGTCACGTCGTCGAGCAGTGCCGTGCCGACCGGGGTGTCCGGGCCGGCGAGGGCCGCCACCGCCGCCGTGGTCCGCGAGCCCGTCAGCGCCACCGCGTCCCACTCCCGAATGCCGAGCGCGGCAATCGCGCTCGGATGCAACCGGACCACGCCGCGGCGCGAGTCGACGGCCGAGGTGTTCAACCGCGCGGTGAGCGTGAGCTGACGGGCCGCATCCTCGCCCGGTGAGCTCATGGCAGGCGCCCACCCGGTTTGCGCAGACCGAGCCGCGCCATCGACCGCCGGTTCGGTTGCGCCCGGCGGATCGCTCGCCGCGCGGCGCGGCGCTGCTTGGGCTTGTCGGCCCACGCCTCGGGGTGCGCGGCAAGCCAGCGCTGGTTGCGGACCGCGAACGGCACGTGGCACAGGTAGGCGATGATGATGACCCAGATCAGGACGTACGGCGCCAGCACCGCGGCGGCCGCGCAGATCGCCAGCAGCGCCAGCAGTGGCGCGGCCCAGCTCGGCGGCACCGCCGCGGCGTGCATCTTGCGCATCGGGATCTTGCTGATCATCAACATCGACGTCCCGGTGATCCAGATGCACAGGAACGTCGTCGAGGTCCACCAGCCGTCGCCGAACTGCAATTTGAGGCCGATCAGCCCGATCATCGACACCGCGCCCGCCGGCGCGGGCATGCCGACGAAGAACTCGTGGGTGTAGGCGGGCTGGCTGCCGTCCGCCTGCAGCGCGTTGTACCGCGCCAGCCGCAAGACCACACACACCGCGTAGAGCAGGATGACCACCCAACCGGCCGGCGACTTCCCCAGCAGCGTCACGTAGAGCACGATCGCCGGCGTCACGCCGAAGTTCACCGCGTCGGCCAGCGAGTCGATCTCCTCGCCCATGCGCGACTGGGCATCCAGGATGCGGGCCACCCGGCCGTCCAGGCCGTCCAGGATGGCCGCCGCGGCGATCAACGCCATCGCCGCCTTCGGCTGGTGCTCGAGGGCGAACCGGATCGAGGTCAGGCCCGCGCAGATGGACAACACGGTCATCGCGCTCGGCAGGATCTGCAGGTTGACCGACGGCCTGCCGCGCGGCTTGCTGATCATCACAGCTCGGCCAGCACGGTTTCGCCGGCGATGGCGCGCTGCCCGACGAGGACCAGCGGCTCGGCGCCCGGGGGCAGATAGGTGTCGAGCCGGGAGCCGAACCGGATCAGGCCGTAGGTGTCACCGATGGTCAGCTTGTCGCCGACGCGCGCGTCGCAGATGATGCGCCGCGCCAACAGCCCGGCGACCTGCACCGCCGCCACCTCCGCGCCCGTCGCCGTCCGGATCCGCAGACTGGTGCGTTCGTTCTCGGTGCTCGCCGAGGCCAGATCGGCCGACCCGAACCGGCCGGGCCGGTGCTGCATCGCGATCACCTCGCCGCTCACCGGCGCGCGCTGCACGTGCGCGTCCAGCAGCGACAGGAAGATGCTGACGCGCGGGAGCGGCGCGTCGCCCATGCCGAGTTCGGCGGGCGGGGCGGCGGAATCGATCACGCACACCACCCCGTCGGCGGGCGCGACGACCGCGCCCGGCCGGGTCGGCGGGACGCGCGGCGGGTGGCGGAAGAACCCAGCGCACGCGCCGGCCGCGAGCAGGCCGGCCCGCCGGATCCACCGGTGCCTGCGGCCGGCCAGCGCCACCGCCAGGCCGCCGGCGATGAACGGGCGGCCGGCCGGGTGTACCGGCGGAATGGTCGAGCGCACCAACTCCAACGCGTGCTGCGGGCTGAACGTTGGGTCCTCGGCCGTCGGGCCGATAGGGCGGGGGCGTCGTGCCACGCGGCCATCTTACGAAAGGCGCGGCCGGTTGGTTCGGGCCCGCAGGGGGAACGCCCACCTTCGACATGCATCCGAATGACGATTGGGCGCCGCGGCTGCGCCCGGCGAAGATCGCCGTCACCGCCGTATTCATCGCCCACGCCGTCGGGTTCTCCTCGTGGGCCGCCCACATCCCGGCCGTCAAGGCCGACCTCGGCCTGTCCGACGCGGCGCTGGGGACGGCGCTGTTCGGCGCGCCCCTGGGGTCGGTCGTGGCCACGCTGGGCAGCCACTGGGCGCTGCCGCGCTGGGGCAGCCACCGGCTGATCCCCGTGACGGCCGCCGGCTACGCCCTCGCGGGCACGACGGTGGGGCTGGCCCGGTCCGGGCCCTGGCTGTTCGCGGCGCTGGCGTTGTGGGGGATGTTCCAGGGCGGGCTGGACGTCGCGATGAACACCCAAGCGGGCACGGTCGAGCGCCTGGCGCGGGCGCCGATCATGGCCCGCTTCCACGGCATGTGGAGCCTCGGTGCGCTACTGGGCGCCCTGATCGGCGCGGCGTGCGTGAGCGCTGGCGTCGATCTGACGCCGCAGCTGGCGGCAGTCGGGCTCGCGGTCCTGGTCGTCGTCGGGGCGCTGACCCGGCGGCTGATCCCGGACCGGGCGGGCGCGGCCGCGGCGTCGCCTGGCAGAGGGGCCTGGCTGACACCGGCGGTGGCGATCCTTGCGGCGGTGGCCTTCGTGTCGTTCCTGTGCGAGGGCGCCGCCACCGACTGGTCGGCCAACTACCTGCGCAACGTCGCCGGCGCGGGTCCCGGGATCGCCGCGTTGAGCTACGCGGCCTACACGCTGACGATGGTCGTCACCCGGTTGGGCGCGATACGCCTGCACGCGCGGGTGTCGGCCCGCCGGTTGCTGCCGGCGCTCGCGCTGTTCGCCGCGGCGGGCATGGGCGTGGCGCTGGTGACCGCCAATCCCGTTGTCAGCGTTGTCGGATTCGCCTGTCTGGGGGTCGGCGTGGCGCTGCTGGTGCCCACCGCGTTCAGCGCCGCCTACGGCGCGGGCGGTGCGGGATCGGCGATCGCCATCGTCGCGGCGACGGGCTGGCTGGGCTACCTGCTGGGGCCGCCGCTGATCGGCCACCTGGCCGATCAGGTCGGACTGGCCGCGGCGCTGGTGACGATCCCGGTGCTGATGACCGTGATCGCCGTCGCCATCCGCTGCGCCACCGCCTTCGACCGGGCCGACGAATTCCACCGGCAGGTGGCCACCCCCGCGGGCTAGCTAGGTGAGATCCCACACCTGCAGCTCGGTCCCTTCGGACACCTCGACGACGTCCTCGGGGATGTCCAGCAGCGCGTTCGCCGACGCGAGCCACCGCAGGTGGTGCGAGGCGGGCGGGCCGTAACTGGTGACGGTGCCGGCGTCGCGGTCCAGCACCGCGCGGCGGAACTGCCGCTTGCCGCCCGGCGAGGTCAACGACTCGGTGAGCACGGCCGCCCGGTGCGGGCGCTCCGGGTCGGGCAGGCCCATGGCTTTGCGCAGCGCGGGCCGGATGAACACCTCGAACGACACCAGGGCGCTGACCGGGTTGCCGGGCAAGGTGACGATCGTCGCGCCGGCCACCCGGCCGATCCCTTGCGGCATGCCGGGCTGCATCGCCACCTTGACGAACTCCACGCCCTGGTCACCCTCGCGGCCGAACGCGTCCTTGACCACCTCGTAGGCGCCGGCGCTGACCCCGCCGCTGGTGATGATCAGGTCGGAGTCGGCCGCGTAGCGGTCCAGGATCGCGGTGAACTGCGCGACGTCGTCCTCGGCGGTCGCGACAGCTACCACGTCGGCGCCCGCGTCGCGAACGGCGCCGGCCAGCATGATCGAGTTGGACTCGTAAATCTGGCCCGGCCGCAGCGGGCTGCCGGGCGCGACCAGCTCCGACCCGGTCGATAGCACCAGCACGCGTTGGCGCGGGAGCACCGGCAGCTCGGCCATTCCCAGCGCCGCGGCCAGGCCGAGCACGGCCGGGGTCACCACCTGGCCGCGCCGCAGGACGGTGGTGCCGGGGGCGACGTCCTCACCCGCACACCGGATGTGCTTGCCCGCGTCGCGCGGCGCGCGGATCGCCACGACATCCACGCCGCCGTCGGTGTCTTCGACGGGCACGACGGCCGTCGCCCCGGCGGGCAGCGGCGCGCCGGTCATGATGCGGTGCGCGGTGTTCGGTTGCAGCGTCAACGCGTCGGTGCGGCCGGCGGGGATGTCCTCGGCGACCTCCAGCACCACCGGGTGCTCGGGCGTGGCGCCGGAGGTGTCCTCGGCGCGCACCGCGTATCCGTCCATCGCGGAGTTGTCGAAGACCGGTAGCGCCAGCCGTGCGACCACGTCGTCGGCCAGGACCAAGCCCTGCGCCTCGGCCAGCGCGGTGGTGGCCGCCGGCCGGAGACGGATCAATTCGGCTACGACGCGCTGATGTTCTTCGACCGACCGCACCCGGCCATTATCGGCCGGTCGGATTTTTCAAACCGACCCCGGTGAGTCCCGCGGGCCGACGTAGAGTCGAGAACGTGATTACCGGTTTGGCCCACACCGGGGTGTGTGTTCCGGATTGCGAGGCCGCCGTGGCGTTCTACCGAGACGTGTTGGGCCTGCATGTGCTCTCGCCGCCGTACGTGATGACCGGTAATGCCATTCGCGACGACATGGGCGAGCTGGTGTCCGACCCCAGCATGAAGGCGGCGATCGTGGGGTTGCCGGGCGACGGCGATCGCGTGCTCGAGGTCATCGAATACCTCGGCGCCGACGGGCGCGCCGGCGACCGGGCCCTCACCGATCACGGGCTGTCCCACGTCGGGCTCATCTGTGCGGACCTCGACGCCACCCGGGCGGAGCTGGAGGGCAGGGGCGTGCGCTTCCTGACCAAGGGAACCGCGGAGGTCGCGCGGGTCCGCACCACGTGGTTCGTCGACCCCTGGGGTGTGGTGTTCATCCTGGTGGAGAAGAGCCGCCCGCAGCGACCGTACTTCGCCCAATGGGGGTGAAGCCGACCGTCGGGATCATCGGCGCGGGCGCCGGTGGCATCGCCATGGGCATCCAGCTGGCCCAGGGCGGCTACGAGTTCACCATCTTCGACCGGGCCGACGGATTCGGCGGAACCTGGCGCCACAACACCTTTCCGGGCGCGGCGTGTGACGTCCCGTCGCACCTGTACTCGTATTCCTTCGCGCCCAACCCGCGGTGGAGCAAGACGTACGCCAACCAGCCCGAGATTCTGGCGTATCTGGAAAAGGTCGCCATCGACCACGGGCTGGGCGCGCGCCTGCGGGCCAACACCGCGATTGCCGCCGTGCGCTGGTCGGACGCCCGGCGCCGCTGGACGCTGACCGACGGCGACGGCCGCGAGCACGAATTCGACGTGGTGGTCAGCGCCGTCGGGATGCTCGACGTGCCCCACATCCCGGACATCCCCGGGTCGCGGCGGTTCCGGGGCCGGCAATTCCATTCGGCCCGTTGGGATCACAGCAAGCCGACGGCTGGGGAGCGGGTGGCGTCCATCGGGACCGGCGCCAGCGCGATCCAGTACGTGCCGGCGATCGCGCGAAAGACCGCGCACCTGACCGTGTTTCAGCGGACACCGATCTGGATCGCGCCCCGATTCGACTTCCCGTTCACGCCCGAGCAGCAGGAGGAGTTCCAACGCCACCCCGAGACGGCGCGGAAGCTGCGCGCCGAGGCCTTCGACGCCTACGAGTCGTCCAGCTTCGACGTCGCGGCCGACCAGACGCGGGAGGCCACCGAGCTGGCCCGCAGCTCGGGATCGGCGACCTTGCGCATTAGGTAGCTGCGGGCCAAGCTGATGCCGGACTATCCCGCCGGCTGCAAGCGGCCGCTGATGTCACGCGAGTGGTACCCCACGTTCGCGCTGCCCAACGTCTCCCTGGAGACCACCGCCATCGCCGAACTGACCGAGCGGGGGGTGCGCACCGCGGACGGTGTCGAGCACCGCGTGGACACCATCATCTACGGCACCGGGTTCAAGGCCGCCGACTATCTGGCGAGCATCGACGTGTACGGCGCCGGCGGTCGCCGCCTGGCCGACGACTGGAGCGACGGCGCCGAGGCGTACCTGGGCACCCTGGTGGCCGGCTATCCCAATTTCTTCACGCTGTACGGCCCCAACACGAACGGCGTCAACTCGATCATCTACATCCACGAGGCGCAGACGACCTTCGTCCGCCACATCCTCGACGCGATGACCGCCCGCAAAGCGCGCACCGTGGAGGTGACACCCGACGCGCAGCGCCGCTACAACGACGAGATCCAGGCCGCGATGGCGGGCAAGGTCTGGCTGGCGTGCAGCAACTACTTCCGCCATCCCAGCGGGAAAGTGGTCACCCAATTGCCGTACAGCGGGCGGACTTTCTTCGAGCGCACCCGCGAGCTGGTCGACGCCGACTACCGCTTCGCCCGGTGACCGATCGCGGGCCTGCGCCGCCGACCGCGGACCCTGGCGGACGCGGTCGGCAAGGGTTTGAGGCCGGGGCGCCTCGGGCGTTTGACCCGCTCCGCGGTCCTGACCGGGGCGCTGAATGCCGTCTCGACCTTCATCCGCAACCACGCCGCAGCCCGCTTCGACCTCACCTGCACGGCCACACCCTACGTCGCGCATAGGCGGCGCATCGCCGGCGAGCGCGGAAAGTTCGCTCACCATTAACCCGGGCGGGTCTACTGCACCCAGTAATTGTCGTGGCGGACGAACCACTCCCTACGCTCATCGTCGGTCATGTCGGCGAGCGCCCCGAAGCCCTCGAAGTAGGCCTCCCGCGGCGCGCCCGGCGCGAACAGCATCAGGATCGACGCCGGCTCGTCGGCCCCGTTGCGGAAGCCGTGGACGCCGCCGGGCGGGACGTAGAGGAAGTCGCCTTGCCGGCCGTCGGCCCACTGGGTGCCGTCGTAGAGCTTCATCGTCCCGGACAACACGAAGAAGGCCTCGGACATCGCCCGGTGAAAGTGCGGGCCGGGCCCGCCGCCGCCGGCGGGCAGGTCGACCCGGTAGAGCCCGTAGTCGCCGCCGGTGGCCTGTTGGTTGGCCAGGTAGTGGTACTTGACGCCGCCGGTTTCGTAGTCGGGCGGCGAGTCGGCCCGCTTGAGCCAGGCGCTGATCTCCGGCTCGTCCTTGGTGTATCGGGGCGGGGGATAGGGCGGCACGACGAGGGACATGCCTCCAGTGTGCGGCTATAACATCGCGGGCGTGGCCGACGAAGAAGTTCGGGTGGAACGGCTGCTCGACGCCCAGGAGAAGGCGACGCGATTGTTCGACGAGATCGAGCGGCGCGCCATGATTCGCCCCGGCGTCTCGGAAAAGCGGTTGTCCGACGAAATCAACCAGCTCGCCGCGGAAATGCTCGGGGTCACCCGGCACTGGCATCGGCGGATCGTGCGCGCCGGGGAGAACACCCTGCAGCCCTTCAGCGAGCGCCCGCCGGACCGGGTGGTCGACGACGACGACATCGTCTTCCTGGACCTCGGGCCGATATTCGCGGAGTGGGAGGCGGACTTCGGCCGCACCTTCGTGCTCGGCGACGACCCGCACAAGACCGCCGTCCGCGACGCGCTGCCCCGGGTGTGGCGGGCCGGCCGCGAGTACTTCGACGAGCGCCCGGACGTCACCGGCGCCGAGCTGTACGACTTCGTCGTCGGGCTGGCGCACGCCGAAGGCTTCGAGTTCGCCAGTGCCATCGCCGGCCACCTGGTCGGGGAGTTCCCACACAAGAAGATCGCCGGCCCCGGCGTCCAGTGGTACATCATGCCCGGATCGAACAAGCCGATGCGGCGCACGGACCCCGCCGGCCGCGCCTGCCATTGGATCCTGGAGATCCATCTGGCCGACCGGGCCCGCGGCTTCGGCGGCTTCTACGAGCAGCTGCTCGACCTCAGTCGAGGGGATACGTGACGCCGGTCAGCTCCTCCGAAACCGCCCACAACCGCCGCTGCAGGTCGGCGTCGTGCGACTTCGAGCTGGACGAGACCAGCTTGGGGTAGCCGCGCGTTTCGGCGAAGCCGTCGGGGCCGTAGTACTGGCCGCCCAGTACCCCGGGGTCGGTGGCGGCCCGCAGCGTCGGCAGCGCCCCCATCGCCGCGTCCTGCGCGATCACTGAGAAGAACACGTTGACGAGCGGCCGGAACACCGTGGGCGTGTAGCGGCCCAGCTCGGTGTTCGACCCGCCGGGGTGCGCGGCAGCGGCGATCGTCGTGCCGTGGGAGGCGAGCCTGCGCTGCAGCTCGTAGGTGAACAACAGGTTGGCCAGCTTGGCCTGCCCGTAGGCCGCGACCCGGTTGTAGGAGCGTTCCCACTGCAGGTCGTCGAAGTGGATGTCGGCGAGGATGCGGTGGCCCATGCTGCTCACCGTCACGACCCGCGATCCGGGGACCGGCAACAGCCGCTCGAGTACCAGGCCGGTGAGCGCAAAGTGGCCCAGGTGGTTGGTGCCGAACTGCATCTCGAAGCCGTCTCTGGTGGTTTCCTTCGGCGTGTACATGACGCCCGCGTTGTTGATCAGCAGGTCGATGCGGTCGTAGTCGGCCTTGAGCTGTTCGGCCGCGGCGCGGACGGACTCCAGCGACGTCAGGTCGAGCTCCTGGACGACGACGTCGGCGTGCGGGCTGGCGGCGGTGATCCGCGCGGCGGCGTCCTTGCCCTTGTCGAGGTTGCGCACCGCGAGCACGACGCGCGCCCCGTGGTCGGCCAGCGCGGCGGCCGTCTCGTAACCGAGGCCGGTGTTGGCTCCCGTGATGACGGCGACCCGTCCGGCCTGGTCGGGAATGTCGGCGGCGGTCCATTTGGCCATGGGTTCCTCCTAGAACGGTTAGACTAAACGGGGCGAGCGCTCCGGTTGATTCGACTATACGGAACGTACGCCCCGCTTTGTCAACCGATCGGTGGTGAACACTTGGCCGAATCCGCGAGGCCGTTGCGCGCCGACGCCGCGCGTAACCGCGCGCGCGTGCTGGACGTCGCCTACGAGACCTTCGCGGCCGAAGGCCTGTCCGTGCCCATCGACGACGTCGCGCGGCGCGCCGGGGTCGGGGCCGGCACCGTGTACCGGCACTTCCCGACGAAGGAAGCGCTCTTCACCGCTGTGATCGAGGACCGGATGCGCCGCCTCGTCGACGACGGGCACGCCCTGCTGGAGTCCGAGGGGCCCGGCGAGGCGCTCTTCGCCTTTCTGCGCTCGATGGTGCTGCAGTGGGGCGCCGCGGACCGCGGCCTGGTCGACGCCCTGGCCGGCTACGGGATCGACATCGCCTGCGCCGCGCCCGAGGCCGAAGACGCCTTCAAGGCCATGCTCGGCGAGCTGCTGCGGGCCGCGCAGAACGCGGGCACCGCGCGCGGCGACATCGATATAGGGGATCTCAAGGCGATCCTGGTCGGCTGCCAGGCGATGCAGGCCTACGACTCGGTGCTGGCCGAGCGGGCGACCGACGTCGTCATCGACGGTTTACGCCCGCCGCGATAGGGCCGAACTGTCCTTGCACTCGGCATAGGCGAGTGCTAAGAATGACTTGGCACTCGCGACTGGCGAGTGCTAGGTCGGGACGGTGAGACCAGCAGACACCTGGGGTCGTCCGTCGCGGGCACTGCACCCGGCCAGCGTAAGTAATGGGGTGACCACGCGTGGTCACCCGGTGTCATTCCCGATCCGGAGGAATCACTTCGCAATGGCCAAGACAATTGCGTACGACGAAGAGGCCCGTCGCGGCCTCGAGCGCGGGCTCAACGCCCTC
This sequence comes from Mycobacterium sp. E1386, assembly GCF_001672745.1. Classification (NCBI taxonomy): domain Bacteria; kingdom Bacillati; phylum Actinomycetota; class Actinomycetes; order Mycobacteriales; family Mycobacteriaceae; genus Mycobacterium; species Mycobacterium sp. E1386. Next base: position 35,024 of record NZ_LZKH01000219.1, on the reverse strand, counting down.
GCCGACGCGGTAAAGGTGACGTTGGGCCCCAAGGGTCGCAACGTCGTCCTGGAGAAGAAGTGGGGTGCCCCCACGATCACCAACGATGGTGTGTCCATCGCCAAGGAGATCGAGCTGGAGGACCCGTACGAGAAGATCGGCGCCGAGCTGGTCAAGGAAGTCGCCAAGAAGACCGACGACGTCGCCGGTGACGGCACGACGACGGCCACGGTGCTGGCCCAGGCGCTGGTGAAAGAGGGCCTGCGCAACGTCGCGGCCGGCGCCAACCCGCTGGGTCTCAAGCGCGGCATCGAGAAGGCCGTCGAGAAGGTCACCGAGACCCTGCTCAAGCAGGCCAAGGAGGTCGAGACCAAGGAGCAGATCGCCGCGACCGCCGCGATCTCCGCGGGCGACCAGTCGATCGGCGACCTGATCGCCGAGGCGATGGACAAGGTCGGCAACGAGGGCGTCATCACCGTCGAGGAGTCCAACACCTTCGGCCTGCAGCTCGAGCTCACCGAGGGCATGCGGTTCGACAAGGGCTACATCTCGGGCTACTTCGTCACCGACGCCGAGCGGCAGGAAGCGGTCCTCGAGGACCCCTACATCCTGCTGGTCAGCTCCAAGGTGTCGACGGTCAAGGACCTGCTCCCGCTGCTGGAGAAGGTCATCCAGGCCGGCAAGCCGCTGCTGATCATCGCCGAGGACGTCGAGGGTGAGGCGTTGAGCACCCTGGTCGTCAACAAGATCCGCGGCACCTTCAAGTCGGTGGCCGTCAAGGCCCCCGGCTTCGGTGACCGCCGCAAGGCGATGCTGCAGGACATGGCGATCCTCACCGGTGGTCAGGTGATCAGCGAGGAGGTCGGCCTGTCGCTGGAGAGCGCCGACGTCGCCCTGCTCGGTAAGGCCCGCAAGGTCGTCGTCACCAAGGACGAGACCACGATCGTCGAGGGCGCCGGTGACACCGACGCCATCGCCGGCCGCGTGGCCCAGATCCGCCAGGAGATCGAGAACAGCGACTCCGACTACGACCGCGAGAAGCTGCAGGAGCGCCTGGCCAAGCTGGCCGGCGGTGTTGCGGTGATCAAGGCCGGCGCCGCCACCGAGGTGGAGCTCAAGGAGCGCAAGCACCGCATCGAGGACGCAGTCCGCAACGCCAAGGCGGCCGTCGAGGAGGGCATCGTCGCCGGTGGTGGCGTGGCCCTGCTGCACGCGTCGCCGTCCCTGGACGAGCTGAAGCTCTCCGGTGACGAGGCGACCGGCGTGAACATCGTGCGCGTCGCGCTCGAGGCTCCGCTGAAGCAGATCGCCTTCAACTCCGGGCTGGAGCCCGGCGTTGTCGCCGAGAAGGTCCGCAACTCGCCCGCCGGGACCGGCCTGAACGCCGCCACCGGTGAGTACGAGGACCTGCTCAAGGCCGGCGTTGCCGACCCGGTCAAGGTCACCCGCTCGGCGCTGCAGAACGCGGCGTCCATTGCCGGGCTGTTCCTGACGACCGAGGCCGTCGTCGCCGACAAGCCGGAGAAGGCGGCCGCTCCCGCGGGCGACCCGACCGGCGGCATGGGCGGTATGGACTTCTAAGTCCTGTTACGAAAAGGCCCGGCTCCCTTTGGGAGTCGGGCCTTTTCGTGTGCCCGCCGGCGGCTGCTCGACGCCGAATGTGAAGCTATCCGTAGGGTGAACACCATGCCCCTTCCCGCCCCCTCGCCCACCAGCACCGCCGTCGTGACCGGCGCGTCGTCGGGCATCGGCGCCGACATCGCACGCGAGCTGGTCGGCCGGGGCCACGGCGTCACGCTCGTCGCCCGCCGCGAGGAGCGGCTGCGCGAGCTGGCCGAGGAACTGTCGGGCCGTGTCCGGGTCGAGGTGATCGCCTGCGACGTCGCAGACGCGACAGCCCGCGCCGGCCTCCTCGGCGAGGTGGAGCGCCGCGGGCTGACCGTCGACATCCTCGTCAACAACGCCGGCATCGGGACCATGGGGTCGGTGACGAAAACGTCTGTCGACGACGAGATCGCCCAGGTGCGCGTCAATGTCGAGGCTGTCATCGACCTGAGCACCCGCGCGGCCCAGCAGATGGTGCCCCGCCGGCAGGGGGCGATCCTCAACGTCGGATCCACCGCGGGATACCAGCCGTTTCCCGGGCAGATCGGCTACGCCGCCACGAAGGCGTTCGTCAACAACTACACCCAAGGCCTGCGCGCCGAACTCGCCGGCACCGGCGTCACGGTCGCGCTGTTGTGCCCGGGGCCGGTGCGCACCGAGTTCGTGAAGAACGCCCGTATGGACGAGCGGGACTTCGCGGACGCCTTCCCGAAGTTCATGTGGATGCCGTCGCGCGACGTGGCGCGCGCCGGGGTCGACGCGCTCGAGCACGACCGCGGAACGGTGATCCCCGGGCTGCCGAGCCAGATCACCACCCGGCTGTTCCAATTCATGCCGCGACGGGTGCTGCTGCCGCTGGTGAAGAACCAGCATCCAGCCCTGCGCAGAGATCGGGACTAGGGCCAGCGCCGCATCCAGCCCTCCACCGGCAGGGCCAGCGCGTTGCACAGCGTGCAAATCGTGCGATACCAGCCGACGGCCGTGAGCAATTCGATCCGCTGCTCGTCGTCAAGGAAGCGGCCCAGTGCAATCCAAGTCGCCTCCGACCATGAACCGGTGCGCTCGAGTTCGTCCACCGCCCCGATCAGCGTCCGTTCGGCCGGGCTCCACCGCGGATCGTTGGCGTCGCCGGTCACCAGCGCGTCGCACTCGTCGTCGCTGACCCCCGCGATCGGACCCCAGAACGCCGCCTGCCCGCCCCACTCGTACGCGCAGCCGACCAGCGCGCAGGTGCGCAGGATCGCGATCGTCCGCGTCCGGGCCGGCAAAAGCGCTGCGACATAAAGTGATTCGCCGAGTTTGCGCAGCCGGCTGGCCAGCGCGGGGTGGCGCTGCAGGCAGCGCACCAGAAGCAGCGGCTCATAGGTGCGGTCCGGATGCCCCCAGCTGTTGATCCCAGCGGCATCTTCTTCGCTCCACGGCGGGGCGAGCGGTGCGACGCGGCTCACGGATCAGACTGTACGGCGCTAGGCCGGCAGCGAGAACACCACGCAGTCGTGCAGGCAGCCCTTGGCCGCGCCGGGGGAGTCGGGCTCGGCCTCCCGGTGCAACAGCGCGCGGGTGGGCGCCACGGCCAGGCGTACCGCGTCCCCCGCATCCGTCACCTCGGCCGTGCCGTCGACGATCAGCGAATAGCCGCCCGGCTCGGAAGGGGGCCACAGCAGGGTGACGTCGCGGCGCTGCGCGAGATTCTGCCGGGTGCGGCCCCCGATGAGGCCGACGTCGACGATCGCCTCGCGCAGCCGTGGCTCGACGGCCACGGTGTGCACGCGGTAGTCGTCGTCGACGGTCACCAGGTACGCGTACGCGTAGTCGGGGAGGGCGGCGGCGAGCCGCTCGATGTCCACCTTCTTCTTCGTGCGCATGGTTCTCAGGATAGGCGCGGGCGGCGGCCGTCAGAGCGTGCGCGGAACCCGCGCCGCGGGCAGGCCGAACGTGAGCTGTCCGCTGCTGCTGAAGTGGAAGCCGAGGTTCTGCAGCACCTGCTGCCAGGGCGCCAGCTTCTCCACGGCCGCCGACGCGTCGGCGTGATAGCCGTACATCGCTTCCACGTCCGACGCCCACATCTGGTCGTAAGCGGCCTCGATGTCGGCGATCGCGGGGGTGTTCTGGCCCAGCCAGTTCGTGGCCGACAACGCTTGCGCCAGAGCGCGGTTGGCCGCGACCACCGCGGGCTGCACGGTGGCGGCCAGCGCCCCCTCGAACGCGTGCGCGACGGCCGACGCCTGGCTGGACACCGCCTCGGCCTGGGCCGCGGCCGCGCTGAGCCAGCTCACGTAGTGCGTGGCGAGGGCCATCATCGCCGCCGACGACGGACCCTGCCAGGAGCCGTTGGCCAAATTTGACGTGACCGAAGAAAATGACGATGCTGAGGAAGCCAGGTCCTCGGCCAGGCCGTCCCAGGCTTCCGCGGCAGCAAGCAGCGGCCCGGCTCCGGGACCCGCGAAGATTCGTGCCGAGTTGACTTCGGGCGGCAACCACGCAAAATGCGGGCTCGTCACCGGCTCAACTTACCCGGGATTTGGCGATTTTGGTGGCGTTATTGCGCGGGTACCGGGCGAGGTTGCCGGCCGCGCACCAACTTGCCTGGGCGGGCTTCGGTGGGCACACCGTTCTCCGCGATCACTTGGCCCGCCACGATCGTGGCGACGTACCCGTCGGCGGTCTGATCCAGCCGCCTCCCCCCGGCCGGCAGGTCGTAACTGATCACCGGTTTGTGCAGCCGCAACGCCGCATGATCGATGACGTTGAGGTCGGCCTTGTACCCGACCGCGACGCGGCCCCGGTCGCCCAGCCCGGCGATGCGCGCCGGCACCGAGGTGAGCTCGCGGACGGCCTCCGGCACCGTGAACCGCCCCGACTTCCGGTCGCGGGCCCAGTGCGCCAGGAAGTACGTCGAGTAACTGGCGTCGCAGATCATCCCGTAGTGCGCGCCGCCATCGCCGAGCCCCAGCACCACGTCGTCGCGGTGCAGCAGCTCCCCGACGGTGTCCAGCGAATTGCCCTGCAGGTTGCTGGTGGCCACCAAGAGCATGGCCCGGCCGTCGTCGTCGAGCAGCCGGTCGTAGGCCTCCTCCATCGGGTCGACGCCCTTGGCCCGGGCCCGGGCACCGATGCTGGTCGACGGGTCCGGCTCGTAGTCCGGGGTGTCGCCCAGCGGGAAGATCCAGTCCCACATCTGCGCCACGTACAGGATCGGGTGACCGACGCCGGGCTTGTCGGACAGGATGCGCGCCCGCACCTCCGGCTTGCGCATCTCGGCGACCCGCTCGGCCAGCGGCAGGTGCGCGATCTCTCGATAGCTGGGGTAGAGCACGAAAGGGTTGGCGGACAGCTGGAGTCCGATGATCAGCCCGATCGGGCGCGGGAGCAGCTGGGCGGTGATGTCACCGCCCGCGGCGTTGGCCTTCTCGATCATCGTGATGGCGTCCGGCCACGTGGGGTCGCCGGCGTTGGCGACGACGAGCGTGAACGTCAGAGGCAGGCCGACATCCTCGGCGACGTCGAACACCGTCTGCAGCACGGGCTCGTAACCGCCGGCCGGAATGTCCGGCACGAACTGCAGCAGGCCGCCGCCGCCGTCGACGACACCGCGGGCGATCCCTTCGATCTCCTCCCGGGCGGCGTCGTAGCTCGGGATGGGCGAACCGCTTTCGGTCTTGTGGATGGTCAGCCGGGACGACGCGAAGCCCAGCGCGCCGGCCTCGACGGCCTCCTTGGCGAGCGCCCGCATCTTGGCGAGGTCCTCGGCGGTGGCCGGCTCGCGGTCGGCGCCGCGCTGACCCATCACGTAGACGCGCAGTGGGGAGTGCGGCAGATACGCCGCAACGTCGATGTCCCGCCTGCCCGCGTCCAGGGCGTCCATGTATTCGGGGAACGTCTCCCACGTCCAGGGCAGGCCGTCGGTCATGACGACACCGGGAATGTCCTCGACGCCGGCCATCACGTCGACGAGCACGTCGTGGTCTTCCTGGCGGCACGGGGCGAAGCCGACCCCGCAGTTGCCCATCACCACCGTGGTCACCCCGTGTGCCGACGACGGCGTCAGGCGTTCCGACCAGATGGCCTGGCCGTCGTAGTGGGTGTGCAGGTCGACGAAGCCCGGGGTGACCAGCAGCCCGGTGGCGTCGATCTCCCGATCGGCCCCTTCGCCGTTCACGTGACCGACGGCCTTGATGACGCCGTCACGCACCGCGACATCGCCGACATACGGCTCGCCGCCCAGCCCGTCGACGATGGTGCCGTTGCGAATGATCAGGTCGTACGTCATCCAAACAATCTACGACCGTGCCGGTGGCTCGTGCCAGGATCTAGTGTCGCTGGTATGGCCAACACCTCCAGCCCCGATGCCGCCGTCCAGGAACTGCTTCGCGACGCCTTCACCCGGTTGATCGAACACGTCGACGAGATCGCCGACGGATTGACCGACGACGTCGCCGGCTACCAGGCGACCCCCGACGCCAACAGCATCGCCTGGTTGCTCTGGCACAGCGCGCGGGTGCAGGACATCCAACTGGCCGACGTCGCGGGCGTCGAGCAGGTGTGGCTGCGCGACGGCTGGGTGGACCGGTTCGGGCTGGACCTGCCGCGCAACGACACCGGCTACGGGCACAAGCCCGAGCAGGTCGCGAAGGTCAAGGCGCCCGCGGATCTGCTGGCCGGCTACTACCACGCGGTGCACAAGCTCACGCTCGAATACATCGCCGGCGTGACCGCCGCCGAGCTGGAGCGGGTGGTCGACACCAACTGGGACCCGCCGGTGACCGCCAGCGCCCGGTTGGTGAGCATCATCGACGACTGCGCCCAGCACCTCGGGCAGGCCGCCTACGTTCGCGGAATCGCGCCCTAAGGGTTCTCCGGCGTGCGAATCGTGGCCGCCGTCTTCCGGGCGGTGCTGTGGCTGGCCACCACCGTCGCGCTGGCCGTGGCCATCCCGGCGGCGTGGCTGCAGCTGAACATCGTCAGCGAGGGCGGCTACGCCGCGCTGGCCCAGCGGGCCGCCGGCGACCCCGCGCTGCAGTCCGCCGCCGCGGACGAGCTATCCGACCGCGCGATGGCGCTCATCGCGGAGCGCAACGGCGGACGGCAGCCGGTCGAGGGCGCGGAAGTGCACCTGGCCGCCGTCGCGTTCACGGCCGGGCCCGCCTTTCCGGCGCTGTTCGCCCAGGCGAACCGGGCGGCGCACCGCTGGTTGTTCACCGCCGACGGCGCCGGCCAGTCGTGGGCGATCGACGTGGCGCCGATGCTCAGGGACGCCTCGATGCAGCGGATCCTGAGCCGTCACAACGTGAAAGCGCCTGCGACGCTGACGGTTCCGTTGACGGCGTCGGTGCCGCGATCGCTGCGGCAGGGCCGGCTCAGCCCGCTTGCGACGTGGGGCCCGTGGGTGAGCATCGGCGCGGTCGCCCTCAGCGTCGTGTGTGCCGTGCTGACGGTGGCCACCGCGCGCCGCCCCGGGAAGGCGCTCACCGGCCTCGGGGTCTCCGCGTTGCTGGTCGGCGCCGCCGGCTGGGCGGGCATCGAAATCGCCCGCCACTATGTCAACGACGCGCTCAACCGGACCACCGGCGACATCCGCCGCGTCGCGGAGGTGATGGTCGGCCACGCCGAGGCGGGCCTGCATCAATGGCTCAACCTGACGCTGCTCGCCGGCGCCGCGCTGGTGATCGGCGGTGTCGTCGTCGCGATGCTGGGCAGCCTGCGGAAGAAGCCGGCGGGCTAGCCGAAGGTGAACGAAAAGACTTGCAGCCCAGGGCTGACCCGCATGTCGAGCTGGTCGCCGCGCGCCGTCTCGTCGGTGACGATCGGGTGCAGCGTGGGTGGCCCGCCGATCGCCGTCGTGGTGGTTCTGCCGTCGCGGGTCACCGTGAGTGTGCCGGTGCCGCCGACGACGACATAGACGTCCTTGGCCGTGTAGTTCAGCCGGATGGCGGCGTCATCGCTGTCGGCGGTGGCGCCCTGGTCGTCCAGCTTCCATCGGCCGCCCAGTGCGAACGTGTCGCCCGCCAACTGCGGCGGATAGCTGAACTCGCCCGACTTGTAATCGCCTTTGCCGCCGTAGTTTCGGGCCCGGTCGACCCCTAGATACGTCTCGGGGGTGAGCCGGGTCTGCGGTGTGGTGTCCGCGGAGTGCGCCGGCGCGGGTAGCCGGGTGTCGGGGTGGGCGTCGACGAGCAGGTCCCGGATCAGCTTCTCGGTGCCCTCGTAATCACCCTCGCCGAACTTCGTGTGCCGGACGGTTCCGGTCGCGTCGATCAGGTATTCCGCGGGCCAGTAGAGGTTTTGGTAGTTGTTCCAGGTGGTGTAGTCGTTGTCCAGCGCGACGGGGTAGGTGATGTGCAGCGCGGCGGCGCCGCTGGAGACGTTGGCGGGGACCCGCTCGAAGGCGTACTCGGGGGTGTGCACCCCGACGACGACGAGCCCGGCGTCGTGATACCGGTTGTACCAATCGGTTACGTGCGCGATGGCCCGTTGGCAGTTGATGCACGAGTAGGCCCAGAAGTCGATCAGCACCACCTTGCCGCGCACCGCCGCCTCGTCGAGCGGTTTGCCGTCCGGGGTGTTGAGCCACCCCGTGATCCCGCCGACGGCGGGCGCCGGGCCGCACTGCTGCAACTGGGTGGCGCCGTCCATGCAATCGGTCAGCGCGCCGTCGACCCTGACCCCGGCCGGGCTCAGCCGCAAGCCGCTGGACCCTGGCGCCGGCGTGGCCGCGGCGGGGTTGAGCGTGCGCTGGAGGTCGTCGGCGCCGATCTTGTTCTGCATCGCCGTCGTGTAGTCGGGGATCGCGCGCTGCAGGATCGCGGGCAGGTTGAAGACCAGTGCCACGGCCAGCACCACCATCATGATCCCGCCGGCCACCTGGATCGCGCGCTGGCGGCGGCGGAACGCGGCGACGCGTTCGGCGACGCGCCGCCCGGCCAGCGCGAACGCCAGCAGCGGCAGCGCATTGCCCAGTGCGAACGTCCCGGTCAAGACCAGCGCGCCGGCCCCGATCGACTGCGTGCCGCCGGCGACCACGATCGCCGCGAGCACCGGGCCCGCGCACGGCACATACAGCGCGCCCAGCGTCAATCCGAGCCCGAAACCGTCTGCGTTGGCGCCGATTTGCCGCTGCGGCAGGTACCCGAACGGCCGCTCGATCAGGTGTTGCAGCGGAGGGAAGATCAGCCCGAGCCCGATCAGCACCAGCACCACCAGCGCCGCCCACCGGATCGCGTCCTGCGGCAGGTGCAGCGCCGTCAGCAACCCGGAGCCGACCAGCGTGGCCAACGAGAAGCTGCACACCAGGCCGGCGATCACCAGGTAGGGCCGCGCGGCGGCACTGATCCCCCGGGTGCCGCCCGCGCCCGACAGCAGGAGCACCGGAAGCACCGGCAGGATGCACGGCGAGATCCCGGTGATGAGTCCGCCGAGGAAGCCGATGAGCGCGATGGTGTGCATACCTACATACACCTTTCCGCACCCGGGACGGTTCATGTGGCCGAGAACAAATCACGCTACGTGCGTTATACAAATCACATAATGTGCGTTACGCTCCACCGGTGGCGCAGTTAACTTTCCAGCGCGCCCGCACCGAGGAGAAGAAGCGCCAACGTGCGGAGGCACTCGTGGAGGCCGCACGCTCACTGGCGCTCGAGACCGGCGTCGCGTCGGTCACCCTGACCGCCGTCGCCAGCCGGGCCGGCATTCACTACTCCGCCGTCCGTCGCTACTTCACCTCGCACAAGGAAGTCCTGCTGCACCTGTCCGCCGAGGGCTGGGTGCGCTGGTCGAACACGGTGTCGGAGAAGCTGGCCGAGCCCGGCCCCAAGTCGCCGTCGCAGATCGCCGAGACGCTGGCCAACGCCCTGGCCGAGGACCCGCTGTTCTGCGACCTGCTGGCCAACCTGCACCTGCACCTCGAACACGAAGTGGACGCCGAGCGGGTGGTCGAGGTCAAGCGGATCAGCACCGCGGCCACGCTCTCGCTCGCCGACTCCATCGAGACGGCGCTGCCCGAGCTCGGGCGGTCGGGGTCGCTCGACATCCTGCTGGCCGCGTACTCGCTGGCCGCGACGCTGTGGCAGGTCGCCAACCCGCCCGAGCGGCTGACCGACGCGTATGCCGAGGAGCCCGAAGTGATTCCGCCCGAGTGGAACCTGGACTTCACCGTCGCCCTCACTCGCTTGCTGACCGCCACGTGCGTGGGGCTCATCTCGGGATCGCAATGAACGAAGAGAGGAGGCCGGGGGGCTGTGGCTTGGCGAACTGCGACCGGTGAACGGGAAGGACTTGGAGCGCCCATGACGACGACTGAGCCAAGGACCGAGCCGCTGCAGAAGCAGGGCTCCGGCGCCGGCGAGGGCAAAAAGGGCGCTCCGCAGCCTTCCGGGAAAAAGGGGCTGCTGGCGCGTTTCTGGTTGGTGCTCACGATCGCAGCCGTCGTCGCGGTGTCGGGATTCGTCGTATACCGATTGCACGGCGTCTTCGGAGTTCACAAGGGTTCGTTCGGTGGCGGCACGTCGGGCGAGGTCCTCGACGAGTTCAACGCCAAGACGATCACGCTCCAGGTCTGGGGCTCACCGGGCAGCACGGCAACCATCAACTACCTCGACGAAAACTCCCATCCGCAGCAGGCCCTCAACGTGTCCTTGCCCTGGAGCAAAGTATTGAGTTCAACGAAGCCCGGCATCCCGGCAAACCTGATTGCACAAGGCGACGGCAGTTGGATCGCCTGCCAATTCGTCGTGAACAACCACGACGGGCACGGTGACGTGATCAAGGCTCCGAATCGCTCGGATGCCAACGAAACCGTGAACCCCTTCGTCTACTGCCTGGACAAGTCCGCATGAGCGAGCCGGGCGGGGCTCCGCCGCGCGTCGACCAGCCGCTGATCCCGCCGTTCCTGCCGCGGATGATCCACCGGCTCGCCCTGCCGATCGTCCTGGTCTGGTTGGGCATCGTGTTCCTCACCAACACCGTGGCCCCGCAGCTGGAGGTCGTCGCCAAAACCCACTCGGTGTCGATGAGTCCGACTGCCGCGGCGTCCTTTCAGTCGATGATGAAGGTCGGATCGACGTTCAAAGAGTTCAACTCCGACAACTCGGCCATGATCTTGCTGGAGGGCGACAAGCCACTCGGCGCCGACGCGCACCGCTACTACGACGAGATCGTCAGGCGCGTCGAGCAAGACAAGACGCACGTTCAGCACGTGCAGGATTTCTGGAGTGATCCGCTGACGGCGGCGGGTTCCCAGAGCCACGATCAAAAGGCCGCGTACGTCCAGGTCTACCTCGCCGGGAACATGGGCGGCGGGCTGGCGAACGAGTCTGCCCTGGCCGTCCGCAAGATCGTGGACTCGGTGCCCGCACCGCCGGGAATCAAGGCGTATGTCACCGGCGCGGGTCCGCTGTTCGCCGATCAGTCCCATGCGGGCGAGAAGGGCGTCATGCTCGTCACCCTTGTCACTTTTTTGGTGATCGTGGTGATGCTGCTTTTCGTCTACCGCTCGATCGTCACCATGCTGATCATGCTGGCGATGGTCTTCATCGAGTTGGCGGCGGCCCGTGGTGTCGTCGCGACGCTCGGAAACTACGGGATCATGGGGCTCTCGACGTTCGCCAACAACATGCTGGTGTTGATGGCGATCGCCGCCGGAACGGACTACGCGATCTTCGTGGTCGGGCGCTACCACGAGGCGCGCGGTCTGGGCGAGACCCGTGAGCAAGCGTTCTACACGATGTTTCACAGCACCGCGCACGTCGTGCTTGGGTCGGGCCTGACGATCGCCGGCGCGATGTACTGCCTGAGCTTCTGCCGGCTGCCGTACTTCGAGTCGCTGGGGGTGCCCTGTGCGGTGGGCATGCTGGTCGCGGTGTTGGCGGCTTTGACGCTGGCTCCGGCGGTTTTGACGGTGGCTTCGTTCTTCAAGCTCATGGATCCGAAGCGCACGCTGCAGACCCGGGGCTGGCGTCGCATCGGCACCGCGGTCGTCCGCTGGCCCGCACCGGTTTTCGCGGTGACCATCGGGGTCGCACTGGTTGGTCTGCTCGCCCTGCCGGGCTACAAGACGGACTACGACAACCGCCACTTCCTGCCGGCGGACACCCCGGCCAATGTCGGGTATGCCGCCGCGGACCGGCATTTCGACCAGGCGCGGCTCAATCCCGAGTTGTTGATGATCGAAACCGATCACGACTTGCGCAACCCCGCCGACTTCCTGGTCCTGGACAAGGTCGCCAAGGCGGTCTTCCACATCCCCGGCATTGGCCGGGTGCAGACCATCACCCGGCCGTTGGGCACGCCGCTCGACCACAGCACCCTCGGTTTCCAGATGGGCGCACAAGCAGCGGGGCGGATCCAGACCCAGCACTATCAGGAAGAGCAGGCGAACAACCTGCTCAAGCAGGCCGACGAACTGCGCAAGACCATGGCCACCCTGCATGAACAGATGCAGGTCACCCAGGACCTCAGCAACACGACGCACGAAACCACCAGGCTCACCAAGGAAACCGTGCGGATCACCGAGGCGTTGCGCGATGACATCGCCAACTTCGACGACTTTCTGCGGCCGATCCGCAGCTACTTCTACTGGGAGAGGCACTGCTACGACATTCCGGTCTGCTGGGCGCTACGGTCGGTCTTCAACGCGCTCGACGGCATCGACCAGGTCGCTCAGAACATCGTGGAGCTCAGCGCGAATCTGGACAAGTTGGATCGGATCCAGCCGAAGCTGGTGGCGCTGATACCGCCGCAGATCGAAAGTCAGCAGCGCAACCTCGACACCATCATGTCGAACTACGCGACCACGATGGGTCTCAACGAACAGGCGAAAGCGCAGTCCGACAACGCCACCGCCCAGGGCGATGCCTTCGACAAAGCAAAGAATGACGACACGTTCTACCTCCCGCCGGAGGCGTTCAAGAGCCCGGATTTCGCACGGGGACTGAAGAACTTCATTTCGCCGGACGGGCACGCGGTCCGGTTGATCATCTCCCATGAAGGCGACCCGGCGAGCCCCGAAGGCATCAGCCACATCGAACCGATCAAGCAGGCCGTGCACGAGGCGATCAAGGGCACGCCCTGGGAGGGCTCCAAGGTCTACCTCGGCGGTACCGCCGCGACGTACAAGGACATGCACGACGGCTCTAACATCGACCTGCTGATCGCCGGAATTGCCGCAGCCACACTGATTTTCATCATCATGCTGGTGATCACCCGAAGCGCCGTGGCGGCCTTCGTGATCGTCGGTACGGTGTTGTTGTCACTGGGCGCCTCGTTCGGGCTCTCCGTGCTCCTTTGGCAGTACATCCTGGGCATCAAGTTGCACTGGATGGTGCTGGCGATGGCGATCATCCTGCTGCTGGCGGTCGGCTCGGACTACAACCTGCTGTTGATATCGCGGTTCAAGGAGGAAATCCACGCCGGGCTCAAAACCGGGACGATCCGCGCGATGGCCGGTTCGGGCTCGGTGGTGACCTCCGCCGGCCTGGTGTTCGCCGCGACCATGGCCACGTTCATGTTCAGCCCGCTGCTGGTGATGGCCCAGGTGGGTACGACGATCGCGCTGGGTTTGTTGTTCGACACCTTGATCGTGCGGTCGTTCATGACGCCGTCGCTGGCCACCCTGCTCGGGCGCTGGTTCTGGTGGCCGCAGCACGTGCGTCCACGGCCGGCCAGCACCATGCTGCGACCATACGGACCGCGTCCCGCTGTGCGCGATCTGCTCCTCAGGAACGTCGAGGAGCACCCGCCGGGCGGGTTGGTCCAGCCGCGCTGATCCGACGAGGCGGCGCCGCGAGGCCGCCGCCGGGGCGACCAACACAGACTGGTGCCCGGCGGCGTCACCGCATTACTGAGCCCTAGCGCGGAATTACTGGACCCTGCCGCGGACGGGTCCCGGCCATCCAGGCGGACCAGTCGGCTCGGCCCAGTCCCAGACGGCCATGTCGCCGGGCGGGTATTGGTTGCACACGTCGGTGGCCTTGGCCACGACGCCCTTGTTGTTGAAGAAGAGCTTCATGTGGTTCGGCCACGCGTACCACAGCGGGTCGTTGTTGAAGAAGTTCTCCGAATACGTCCGGCGGTCCTCCGGCGACAGCGAGTAGAACCAATGCACCTTGTCGATCGTCGCCTGCTGGACGTTCGGGTGGTTGTCGAAGTCGATCATGTAGCGCTGGTAGTACACCGGGCTGGTGTCGCGGGTGGCCGCCATGATCTGCTCGGCGTCGCAGGTGGTGTTGATCATCCTGCGCGGAATCGGGAAGTCCTCCGTGGAGTCGGCCACGGCGGTTTTCGGGAACGCCGTCGCGGCGATACCCAGGGCGAGGACAGCGGCGCCTGCACGCAGGCCAGAAGTCAGCCGGGACATAGTTGATAACGGTAACACTTTTTGGGCGCCGGGGAACAGGTTCCTAGCCCATCTCAGCATTGGTCCCGATCAGGCACGATGACGTGCGCGGGGTCGGGCCGCAGCTCCGGCGGGGCCTGGCTGTAGTCCCCGAAGGGGCCGTCGCGGCGCTCGACCGCCGCCCGAACGCCCTCGGTTTCGGCCGTCTTGACGAACTCCAGGGCGTCGGGGGTGTTGCGCATCAAGCCGTCGAGGATGCCGCCGAGCGTCTGGGTGGACGCCAACCCCATGTTCTCGTACGCCTGGTTGACGATCAGCTTCTGCGCCTGCAGCTGCGACAGTGGAATCCGGGCCAGCTCGGCGGCTACCTCGGTGACCCGGGCCTCGAGACGCTCGAACGGCACCGCCTCGTTGATCAGCTCGACCTCGGCCGCCTGCACGCCGGTCAGCGGCCGCCCGGTCAGCGAGTGCCACTTGGCCTTGGCGAAGCTGAGCCGGTAGAGCCACATCCCGCTCAGGTATGCGCCCCACATCCTGCTGTACGGGGTGCCGATCACCGCGTCGTTGCTGGCGATCACCAGGTCCGCGCACAGCGCGTAATCGCTTGCGCCGCCCACGCACCAGCCGTGCACCTGGGCGATGACCGGCTTGGATGCCCGCCAGATGGCCATGAACTTCTGCGTCGGCCCCGTCTCGCGGGAGGTGACCATCGCGAAGTCCTTGCCGGGATCCCACTTGCCGTCGGTCATCATCGACTCGCCCCAGTGCTGAAAGCCGCCGCCGAAGTCGTAGCCGCCGGAGAACGCCCGGCCCGCGCCGCGCAGCACGATGACCTTGACGGCCGGGTCGCGCTCCGCCAGCCCGACCGCCGCCTCGATCTCGTCGGGCATGGGCGGCACGATGGTGTTGAGCTGCTCCGGGCGGTTCAGCGTGATGGTGGCCACCGGGCCGGCCGTCGTATAGAGGAGCGTCTCGAAGTCGGGTGCGGTCATAGCATCCTTTAGGGATCGGGCCGACGGTTTTCCGGCGACGACGCGTAGATGCGGTCGCCGATCTTGAGATACGGCGTAGTCAGGTAGGCCGACAAGACGACGACGCCGGAAAAGATCACCGCCACGCAGACGGCGTTGGGCCAGACCCTGCCCGTGCCGATCGCGAAGCAGACGATGCCGATGATCGCGGTCGTCCAGTAGAACCGCCTGCCGGCGCGGCGATGACGGATGAATCGGTAGCGTGCCTGCGCCGCCGAGACCAGGACGAAGATCAACCCGGTCGCCAGCAGGGTGAGTTCGATGCGTTGGGTCGCTGACACGCCGACGATCTTATGACCTGGCGAGCATCCGCCACAGGAAGGAATAGGTCAGCGCCGACTTGAAGGCGACCTGCTGGTTGTCGGCCGCGCCGGCGTGGCCGCCCTCGATGTTCTCGTAGTAGTAGACCCGGTGGCCCGCGGCCTCCAGCGCCGCCGTCATCTTGCGGGCATGGCCCGGATGGACCCGATCGTCGCGGGTCGACGTGGTCATCAGCACCGGCGGATAGTGGCGCGTGGCGGAAATGTTCTGGTAGGGCGAGTATTCGGAGATGAACGCCCAGTCGTCCGGGTTGTCCGGGTCGCCGTACTCGGCCATCCACGAGGCGCCTGCGAGCAGCAGGTGGTAGCGCTTCATGTCCAGCAGCGGCACGCTGCAGACCAGCGCGCCGAATCTGTCCGGGTACTGGGTCAGCATGATGCCCATCAGCAGGCCGCCGTTGCTGCCACCCTGCGCGCCGAGCTGGTCGACGGTGGTAATGCCCCGATTCACCAAATCCGTTGCCACCGCGGCGAAATCCTCGGCCACCTTGTGCCGGTTCTCGCGCATGGCCTGGGTGTGCCAGCCGGGCCCGTACTCGCCGCCGCCGCGGATGTTGGCGAGCACGTAGGTGCCGCCGCGGGCCAGCCACAGCCGGCCGAGCACGCCGCTGTAGGCGGGGGTGTTGGCGGATTCGAAGCCGCCGTAGCCGTACAGCATGGCCGGCCCCGGGCCCCGCGCATCGGCGGGCCGCACCACGAAGTACGGGATCGGCGTCCCGTCCTGCGACGCCACGAAATGCTGGGAGACGGCGAGGTTGCCGGCGTCGAAGAAGGCCGGCGCGGACTTGATCTGGTCGAGCGGGCCTGCGCCGGTGCCGCGCATGAGCCGCGACGGGTTGACGAATCCGCTCGAGTCCAGGAAGAACTCGTCGCCGGTGTCGTCGGCCGCGACGACGACGGTGTGGGTCGCCTCGGGGATGCCGGCTAACGGTTGACGTTCCCACGTTCCGGGCGTGACGATCTCCACCCGGCTGGCCACGTCGGCGAGGGTGACCATCAACAGGCGGTCGCGCGTCCACGCGTAGTGGTTCAGGGCGGTGTGCTCGTCTGGCTCGAACACCACGCTCAATTCGGCCGTGCCCGATAAGAACTCGTCGTAGTTCGCCGCCAGCAAAGAACCGGCGGGATAGCTCTGCGCGCCGTAGAACCAATCGGTGCGCAGCTCGATCAGGAGCCACTCCCGGTGAATCGACAAGCTCGCGTCGGTGGGTGCGTCGATGCGGATCAGCTCTGGGTTTTCTGAAAGGCCCCGCAGTTCGTAGACCTCTTCGTTCCAGAAGTCGAGGGCCCGCCCCAGCAGGGTGCGCTCGAAGCCGGGGGTGCGGTCCACCGAGGCGGACACGCGGACGTCGGTGCGGGCGCCCTCGAACACGGTTTCCGCGTCGGTCAGTGGGGTGCCCCGCCGCCATCGCTTGATCACCCGCGGGTAGCCCGATTCGGTGAGCGAGTCGGCGCCGAAGTCCGTGCCCACCAGCACGGTGTCGGTATCCACCCAGGCAAGTTGCGACTTGGCCTCCGGCAGCGCGAATCCGTCGACGACGAATTCGCGTGTTCCCATGTCGAATTCGCGCACGATGGACGCGTCCGAGCCGCCCCTGGACAGCGCGACCAGGGCGCGCGTGTACTCCGGTTCGATGACGCCGGCGCCGGCCCACACCCACTTCTCGTCGTCGGTCCGGCCCAACTCGTCGACATCGATCAGCACGTCCCACTCGGGGGCATCGGTCCGATAGCTCTCGAGCGTGGTGCGCCGCCACAGTCCGCGCGGGTTGTCGGCGTCGCGCCAGAAGTTGTAGAGGTACTCGCCGCGGCGGACCACGTACGGGATGCGGGCGTCGGTGTCGAGCACCTCGAGCGCCTCGGTGCGCATTCGCTCGAACTCCGCGTCGCGGAAGGTCGCCAACGTCGGTTCGTTGCGCGCCCGCACCCAATCCAGCGCCTCGTCGCCGGTGACCTCCTCGAGCCACAGGTAGGGGTCACGGTCGTCGTCGGGGGCCGCGGGGGCTTGCGATGTCATGACCGCCATTGTGGCCTCCGGCGGTAGTGTGAGGTGTATTACACAGACGAGCGAGGAGCCGAGCAGATGACTGTTTTCGCACGTCCAGGTTCCGCTGGGGCGTTGATGTCGTATGAAGCCCGCTACGACAACTTCATTGGGGGCGAATGGGTCCGGCCGGCGCAGGGCCGCTATTTCGAGAACCCGACACCGGTGACCGGCCAGCCGTTCTGCGAGGTGGCCCGGTCGGACGAGGCCGATGTCGAGAAGGCGCTCGACGCCGCCCACGGGGCGGCGGGGGCGTGGGGCAAGACCCCACCGGCCGAACGGGCGGCGATCCTCAACAAGATCGCCGACCGGATCGAGCAGAACAAGGCCGCCCTGGCGGTGGCAGAAGTGTGGGACAACGGGAAACCGATCCGCGAGGCGCTGGGCGCCGACATCACGCTGGCGGTCGACCATTTCCGCTATTTCGCCGGGGCGATCCGCGCGCAGGAGGGCTCGCTGTCCCAGATCGACGAGGACACCGTCGCCTACCACTTCCACGAGCCGCTCGGCGTGGTCGGGCAGATCATTCCGTGGAACTTCCCGATCCTGATGGCCACCTGGAAGCTGGCGCCCGCGCTGGCGGCCGGCAACGCGGTGGTGCTCAAACCCGCCGAGCAGACGCCGGTCTCGGTGCTCTACCTGATGTCGCTGATCGGTGACCTGCTGCCGGCGGGCGTGGTCAACGTCGTCAACGGGTTCGGCGCCGAGGCGGGTAAGCCGCTGGCGTCGAGCAACCGGATCGCCAAGATCGCGTTCACCGGCGAGACCACCACCGGGCGGCTGATCATGCAGTACGCGTCGCAGAACCTGATCCCGGTCACCCTCGAGCTCGGCGGCAAGAGCCCCAACATCTTCTTCTCCGACGTGATGGCCAAGGGTGACGATTTCCAGGACAAGGCGCTGGAGGGCTTCACCATGTTCGCCCTGAACCAGGGCGAGGTGTGCACCTGCCCGTCGCGCAGCCTGGTCCAGTCCGACATCTACGACGAGTTCCTGGAGCTGGCCGCCATCCGGACCAAGGCGGTGCGGCAGGGTGATCCGCTGGACACCGAGACGATGCTGGGTTCACAGGCATCCAACGACCAGCTGGAAAAGGTGTTGTCCTACATCGAGATCGGCAAGGACGAGGGCGCCAAGGTCATCACCGGCGGCGAGCGCGCCGAGCTGGGCGGCGACCTGTCCGGCGGCTACTACATGCAGCCGACGATCTTCGCCGGCAACAACAAGATGCGGATCTTCCAGGAGGAGATCTTCGGCCCGGTGGTGGCGGTGACGTCGTTCTCCGACTACGACGACGCGATCTCGATCGCCAACGACACCCTCTACGGTCTGGGTGCGGGGGTGTGGAGCCGCGACGGCAACACCGCCTACCGAGCCGGGCGGGACATCCAGGCCGGCCGGGTGTGGGTCAACTGCTACCACGTGTATCCCGCCCACGCCGCTTTCGGCGGCTACAAGCAATCGGGCATCGGCCGGGAGAACCACAAGATGATGCTCGACCACTACCAACAGACCAAGAACCTGATGGTGTCCTACTCGGACAAGGCGCAGGGCTTCTTCTGATGGTTCCGGGTGTCGTCATCACCGCGGACGCCGCCGAACTGCTGGAGCGACTGCAGGACCGGCACGGCCCGGTGATGTTCCACCAGTCCGGCGGCTGCTGCGACGGGTCGTCGCCGATGTGCTACCCACTCGGTGATTTCCTCGTCGGCGACCGCGACGTGTTGCTCGGGGTGCTCGACGTCGGGACTGACGGGGTGCCGGTGTGGATCTCTGGCCCGCAGTATCAAACCTGGAAGCACACCCAGCTGGTCATCGACGTGGTCCCGGGCCGGGGCGGCGGGTTCAGCCTGGAGGCGCCCGAAGGGGTGCGGTTCCTGTCCCGCGGCCGCGTCTTCACCGACGACGAACAGGCCGCGTTGCGGGACGCCCGGGTCATCACCGGCGCCGACTACGAACGTGGCGAACGCCCTTGCGCGCGCGGTCAGGTGGTGACTGACGCGGCTCTGCGAACGTGCCCTCCGGGTCGGTGACCGAAGTAATGTCGAAATCGTGATCCCCCTCCCGCGTCCGCGGTTGTTGGCCGGCGCCATGCTGATCGGCGCCGCGGTCGGGCTGCTGGCGGGGGTGGGATTCGCCGGCACCGTCCATGGGAGCATCCGCCCGGCCTTCGCCCTCGCGTTCGTGGTCGGGATTCCCAGCGCTGCGGGGCTGCTGACGGTCCTCTTCTCCGGACGCCGGTGGGTGACGATGCTGGGCGCCTTCGTCATGGCGGTGGCGCCCGGATGGTTCGGTGTGCTCGTCGCCCTGCAGGTGACCAACCATGGCTGACGACGACACCCCGTCGAGCCCGGGCACCCAGTCATGGGTGCCCGACTTCTCCGATTCCGACGAGGACACCGGGACCCAGTCGTGGAAGCCGGATTTCTCCGACGACACCGACGACACCGGCGAGCAGGCCGCCGCCAAGGACGGGCCGCAGACGCATGAGCCGGCCGCGACCGAACAGGGCGCCGTCGCCGAATCCGCTGTCGCGCCGGTGCAACCCGTCACCGTTCCCGGGCGCTACCTCTACCTGAAGTGGTGGAAGCTGCTGCTGGTGATCCTCGGCGTGTGGTGCCTGGCGGCGGTCGTCGGGTTCGGCCTGTTCTATTGGTGGTATCACTCGACCGACCAAACCGCGGCGCTGTTCACCATCCTGGTGTACGTGGTGGCGTGCGCCGTCGGTGGCGTGCTGCTCGCGATGGTCGAGGGCAGGCCGCTGGTCTCGGCGCTGTCGCTGGCGGTGATGTCGGGGCCGTTCGCCTCGCTGACCGCCGCGGCGCCCCTGCACGGCTATTACCACTGCGCGCGGGTGGGCCACTGCCTCCTCGGCCTCATTCCGTATTAACGCCTCACCCGGGCGGCCACTAGGGTAGTGGCCGTGACCCATTTTGACGTCGTCGTCCTCGGGGCCGGTCCCGGCGGATATGTCGCAGCCATTCGCGCCGCACAGCTCGGCCTGAACACCGCAGTCGTCGAGCCGAAGTACTGGGGCGGTGTCTGCCTCAACGTCGGCTGCATCCCGTCCAAGGCGCTGCTCCGCAACGCCGAGCTGGTCCACATCTTCACCAAGGAAGCCAAGGCTTTCGGGATGAACGGTGAGGCGACCTTCGATTACGGCGCCGCCTTCGACCGCAGCCGCAAGGTGGCCGAGGGCCGGGTCGCGGGTGTGCACTTCCTGATGAAGAAGAACAAGATCACCGAGATCAACGGGTACGGCAGATTCACCGACGCCACCACGTTGTCGGTGGACCTCAACGACGGCGGGACCGAGACCGTCACGTTCGACAACGCCATCATCGCCACCGGCAGCAGCACCCGGCTGGTGCCGGGGACGTCGCTGTCGGCCAACGTGGTCACCTACGAGGAACAGATCCTCTCCCGCGAGCTGCCCGAGTCGATCGTCATCGCCGGCGCCGGCGCGATCGGCATGGAGTTCGGCTACGTCATGAAGAACTACGGCGTCGACGTGACCATCGTGGAGTTCCTGCCGCGCGCGCTGCCCAACGAGGACGCCGATGTGTCCAAGGAGATCGAGAAGCAGTTCAAGAAGCTGGGCATCAAGATCCTCACCGGGACCAAGGTCGAGTCCATCTCGGACAACGGCTCCGAGGTGACCGTGGTGGTCAGCAAGGACGGCAACACGCAGGAACTCAAGGCCGCAAAAGTGTTGCAGGCCATCGGCTTTGCGCCCAACGTCGAGGGTTATGGCCTGGAGAAGGCCGGCGTAGCGCTGACCGACCGCAAGGCCATCGGCATCAACGAATACATGATCACCAGCGTGCCGCACATCTACGCCATCGGTGACGTCACCGGGAAGCTGATGCTGGCGCACGTCGCCGAGGCCATGGGTGTGGTGGCGGCCGAAACCATTGCCGGCGCAGAGACTTTGGCGCTGGGCGACTACCGGATGTTGCCGCGGGCGACGTTCTGCCAGCCGCAGGTGGCCAGCTTCGGGCTGACCGAGCAGCAGGCCCGCGACGAAGGCCACGACGTCGTGGTGGCGAAGTTCCCGTTCACCGCCAACGGCAAGGCGCACGGCCTGGGTGACCCCAGCGGGTTCGTCAAGTTGGTCGCCGACGCGAAGCATCTCGAGTTGCTGGGCGGGCACCTGATCGGCCACGACGTGTCCGAGCTGCTGCCCGAGCTGACGCTGGCGCAGAAGTGGGACCTGACCGCCAACGAGCTGGCGCGCAACGTGCACACCCATCCGACCATGTCGGAGGCGCTGCAGGAGTGCTTCCACGGCTTGACCGGCCACATGATCAACTTCTGAGCCGCATGCGCAGCGACGTCGTTCTGGGGGCCGTCGGCGGTCTCGCCGCGGGTTATCTGCTGTGGTTGCTGGCCTTTTCGATCGCCGACGACAACGCGGCGGTGGGGCAGTGGGCCCCGACGGTGTTGCTGCTGTCGCTCGCGCTCGCGGTCTGCGCCACGATGTGGGCGTCGTTGCTGCGCCGGCGCAGGAAATACGCGTGGTCGGGGTTCGGCTTCGGGCTGTCCGTGCCGCCGCTGGCGCTGACGCTGGCCGTGCTGGCCAGTGTCTACCTCTGACGGGCTCTAGCGCGGGTTGTCCAGCGGGATGTCCAGGGCCGCCATCGTCGCGGCCAGGCCGTCGTATTGGCTTGCCAGCAAGCAGAATTCGATCAGCTGACGGCGGTCCAGGTGCTCCGCGAGCTGCTGCCAGGTGGCGTCGGTGATGGTCCGGTCTTTGACGAACTCGTCGGTGGCCGTCAGCAGCGCCTGCTGCCGCACGGTCAGGCGCGCCTCGACGCGGTCCAGCCGTTCGGGCCACGCGAAGATGGCGGCCTGCAGGTCGGCGTCGAGCCCCTGCTTGGCGGCCATCCGGCGGTGGTGCTGCAGTTCGTATTCGCAGCCGCGCACATGCGCGACCCGCAGGATCACCAGTTCGGTGTCGATCGCAGGCAGCCGGCCCCGCAGCACGCGGCCGCTGTAGATGCTCCACGCCAAGAACAGCAGGCGGTGCTGGCCCAGCGTGGTGAACAGATGCATCTCGGGCGCCCGCACCGTCCGCGCGGCCAGCTTCGCGAGCACCCAGTTGACCGGGCCCAGTTCGCGGAAGCGCCCCGACGGGATGCGGCCATGCTGAGCGCCGGTCACGGTTGCTTCACCAGGTACGGGGAGACCGTGCTGCGGTGCTCGTCGAGATCCAGGGCGCGCCCCAGGGCCGGGAACGCCCGCTGCGGGCAGTTGTCGCGTTCGCAGACCCGGCATCCCGCGCCGATCGGTGTGGCCACTGTTCCTGAATCCCCCGAGACGTCGAGTCCTTCGGAGTAGACGAGCCGGTGCGCGTGGCGCAGCTCGCAGCCCAGCCCGATCGCGAAGGTTTTACCCGGCTGACCATACCGGGCGGCCCGACGCTCCACGGTCCGGGCCACCCACATGTAGTTGCGGCCATCGGGCATCTGGGCGATCTGGACCAGGATCTTGCCCGGATTGGCGAACGTTTCGTACACGTTCCACAGCGGGCAGGTGCCGCCGCTGGAGGAGAAGTGAAACCCGGTGGCGGACTGTCGTTTTGACATGTTGCCCGCGCGATCGACGCGGACGAACGAGAACGGAACGCCGCGCATCGACGGCCGCTGCAACGTCGAAAGCCGGTGCGCGATCGTCTCGTAGCTCACCGAGTAGAAGGAGGACAACCGCTCGACGTCGTAGCGGAAATTCTCCGAGACGTCGTGGAACTGGCGGTAGGGCAGCACCGCGGCCGCGGCGAAGTAGTTGGCCAGCCCCAGCCGGGCCAGCGTGTGCGACTCGTCGCTGGTGAACTTGCCCTCCTCTACCAGGGTGTCGATGAGGTCGCCGTACTCGAGGTAGGCCAATTCGGCGGCCATCTTGAACACCTGCTGGCCGAGCGAGAGGTGGTTGCTGATCTCCAGCGTCTTGGTCGTGGGGTCGTACCGGTGCAACACGGTGTCACCGAGATCGATCCGCCTGTTGATGTGCACGCCGTGCACCTCGGTCAGCCGGCGGTTCAGCTCGCGGGCGAGGTCGCCGTGGTGCATCCGCATCTGGATCGTGAGATCTTCGGCGGCGGTGTCCAGCTCGTGCAGATAGTTCTGGCGTTGGTAGAAGTAGTCGCGCACTTCCTCGTGCGGCATGGTGATCGAGCCGCTGCCGCTGCCGTCGGAGTACCGCTCCTCGGTCGCGGCGGCCAGCTGCGCGGTGGTGATCCGGTAGCGCCGGTGCAGGTTGACCACCGCGCGGGCCAGGGTCGGGTGGGCGCTGACCATCTCGGCCACCTCGGTCGGGTCGACGTCGATGTCCAGGTCGCGGTCCATGGTGACCTCGCGCAGCTCGGCGACCAGCCGGGTGTCGTCCTGGGAGGCGAAGAACGTCGCATCCACGCCGAACACCTCGGTGATCCGCAGCAGCACCGCCACCGTCAGGGGGCGCACGTCGTGCTCGATCTGGTTCAGGTAGCTCGGGGAGATCTCCAGCATCTGGGCCAGGGCGGCCTGGGAGAAGCCGCGCTCGTGGCGCAGCTGGCGGACCCGGGAGCCCACGAAGGTCTTGGACACTTTGCCCAGGATAGCGGGTTGCTAAGCCGAAGTTGGCAGGGTTTGCACGCGGGCGCGGACGCGTCGGGATTGGTTTTTGACACAGGGCGTTGGCATGATTCGCAACGGAGGCCTCAACGTGAGTGCCCACAAGGAGGAAACGGGGAGCGAAGCCGTGAGCCTGGACAAAGAACTGATGCCGGTTCCCGACGGCCACCCCGATGTGTTCGACCGTGAATGGCCGCTGCGGGTGGCCGACATCGACCGCACGGGCCGCCTGCGGCTGGACGCGGCGTGCCGGCACATCCAGGACATCGGCCAGGATCAGCTGCGCGAGATGGGTTTCGAGGAGACCCACCCGCTGTGGATCGTCCGCCGCACGATGCTCGACCTGATCCGTCCGATCGAGTTTCAGGACATGCTGCGCTGCCGCCGGTGGTGTTCGGGCACGTCGAACCGGTGGTGTGAGATGCGGGTTCGCGTCGACAGTCGCAAGGGCGGCCTGATCGAGTCCGAGGCCTTCTGGATCAACATCAACCGGGAGACCCAGATGCCGTCGCGCATCTCCGACGACTTCCTCGCCGGGCTGCACAAAACCACGTCGGTCGACCGGCTGCGGTGGAAGGGCTACCTCAAGCCGGGCAGCCGCGACGACGCGGTCGAGATTCACGAGTTTCCCGTCCGGGTGACCGACATCGACCTGTTCGACCACATGAACAACTCGGTGTACTGGAGCGTGATCGAGGACTACCTGGCGTCGCACCTGGCTTTGATGGCGCGGCCCCTGCGCGTCACGATCGAGCACGAGGCGCCGGTGGCGCTGGGCGACAAGCTGGAGATCATCTCGCACATCCATCCGGCCGGATCGACCGACCAATTCGGTCCCGGGCTCGTCGATCGGCCTGTTACAACGCTCACATACGCGGTCGGCGACGAGACGAAAGCGGTCGCCGCGCTCTTCAACCGCTAACCGGACAAGCGTCCCGGTAAATTACGGGCTGACCTGCGGATTCTTGTTACCGGCCGGTAGTTTCTGAAACGGTTCAGTTTCCGTTCATCTTCGCAAAATTTGCTAATCCGGGCGCGGTCGTTGCCGAAATTGGCAAATGAAACGGCTGGACCTGCGTCAATAGCTGTGCCATCTTCGAGTTAGCACACCAGCGAAGTTGAGCCTCTAGCTACCGCCGGTGAAGCGTTCACCAACCCAGTAGTAGTGAAGATTCGTTAAGGAGCATGCCCAATGTCTGTCGTTGGCACCCCCAAGAGCCCGGAACAGATCCAGAAGGACTGGGACACCAACCCGCGTTGGAAGGGTGTCACCCGCACCTACAGCGCCGAGGACCGCGTCGCCCTGCAGGGCACCGTGGTCGAGGAGCACACGCTGGCTCGCCGCGGCGCCGAGGTGTTGTGGGAGCAGCTGCACGACCTGGAGTGGATCAACGCGCTCGGCGCTCTGACCGGCAACATGGCCGTCCAGCAGGTCCGCGCCGGCCTGAAGGCGATCTACCTGTCGGGTTGGCAGGTCGCCGGTGACGCCAACCTGTCCGGCCACACCTACCCCGACCAGAGCCTGTACCCGGCCAACTCGGTGCCGCAGGTGGTGCGCCGCATCAACAACGCGCTGCTTCGCGCCGACGAGATCGCCCGGGTCGAGGGCGACACCTCGGTGGAGAACTGGCTGGCCCCGATCGTGGCCGACGGCGAGGCCGGCTTCGGCGGTGCGCTGAACGTCTACGAGCTGCAGAAGGCGATGATCGCGGCGGGCGTCGCGGGCTCGCACTGGGAGGACCAGCTCGCCTCGGAGAAGAAGTGCGGTCACCTGGGCGGCAAGGTGCTCATCCCGACCCAGCAGCACATCCGGACGCTGACCTCGGCGCGCCTGGCGGCCGACGTCTGCGACGTGCCGACCGTCGTCATCGCCCGGACCGATGCCGAGGCGGCGACCCTGATCACGTCGGACGTCGACGAGCGTGACCAGCCGTTCATCACCGGTGAGCGGACCAAGGAGGGCTTCTACCGGGTGAAGAACGGCCTGGAGCCCTGCATCGCCCGGGCCAAGGCCTACGCGCCGTACTCCGACCTGATCTGGATGGAGACCGGCACGCCGGACCTCGACCTGGCCGCCAAGTTCGCCGAGGGCGTCAAGTCCGAGTTCCCCGACCAGATGCTGGCCTACAACTGCTCGCCGTCGTTCAACTGGAAGAAGCACCTGGACGACTCCACCATCGCGAAGTTCCAAAAGGAGCTTGCCGCAATGGGATTCAAGTTCCAGTTCATCACGCTGGCCGGCTTCCACGCGCTGAACTACTCGATGTTCGATCTGGCCTACGGCTACGCCCGCAACCAGATGACCGCGTACGTGGAGCTGCAGGAGCGCGAGTTCGCCGCCGAGGAACGCGGTTACACCGCGACCAAGCACCAGCGCGAGGTCGGTGCCGGTTACTTCGACCGCATCGCCACCACGGTTGACCCCACCTCGTCGACCACCGCGCTGACCGGCTCCACCGAAGAGGGTCAGTTTCACTGAGGACGAGCGGGCTTGCCCGCGAGGACGAAGTGAACCGAAGGCCTGAGTCACTGATCCCCTGGGGAGCAGAGCGGATTCGCACGGCTGCGATCCAGATTGTGCGAATCTGCCCCTGTTCACCGTGAAGTAGCATTGGCCCCGCCCAGCGATCCTGGGCGGGGCCTATTGCGGTGCAAGACGATACGACACCGAAAGAGATGACAGTGAGCGACGCAGCGATTCAACGGGTAGGGGTTGTCGGGGCCGGCCAGATGGGATCCGGCATCGCCGAAGTGTCGGTCCGCGCCGGTGTCGACGTGACGGTGTTCGAGACCACCGAGGCCCTGATCACGGCCGGACGCAACCGCGTCGTCAAGTCGCTGGAGCGCGGCGTGAGCGCGGGCAAGGTCACCGAGCGGGAGCGCGACCGCGCGCTGAGCAAGCTCACCTTCACCACCGATCTGAAGGACCTCGCCGACCGCCAGCTGGTCATCGAAGCGATCGTCGAGGACGAGGCCGTCAAGGCGGAC
This sequence comes from Mycobacterium sp. E1386, assembly GCF_001672745.1. Taxonomy (NCBI): domain Bacteria; kingdom Bacillati; phylum Actinomycetota; class Actinomycetes; order Mycobacteriales; family Mycobacteriaceae; genus Mycobacterium; species Mycobacterium sp. E1386. Next base: position 8,115 of record NZ_LZKH01000219.1, on the reverse strand, counting down.
ATCTTCGCCGAACTCGACCGCGCCATCAGCGATCCCGACGCGGTGCTGGCATCCAACACGTCCAGCATCCCGATCATGAAGATCGCCGCGGCCACCAAGAACCCGCAGCGGGTGCTGGGCCTGCACTTCTTCAACCCCGTGCCGGTGCTGCCGCTGGTCGAGCTGGTCAGCACGCTGGTCACCGACGAAGCCGCCGCCGCGCGCACCGAGGAGTTCGCGAGCGCGGTCCTCGGCAAGCAGGTGGTGCGCTGCTCCGACCGGTCCGGCTTTGTCGTGAACGCGCTGCTGGTTCCCTACCTGTTGTCGGCAATTCGGATGGTGGAGTCCGGTTTTGCCACCATCGAGGACGTCGACAAAGCCGTCGTCGCCGGGCTGTCGCACCCGATGGGCCCGCTGCGGCTGTCCGACTTGGTGGGGCTGGACACCCTGAAATTGATCGCGGACAAGATGTTCGAGGAATTCAAGGAACCGCAGTACGGCCCGCCGCCGCTGTTGCTGCGCATGGTTGAGGCGGGCCGGCTCGGCAAGAAGACCGGCCGCGGCTTCTACACGTACTGACGGCTAAGCCCGGCTACTTCTTCTTCTCCAGGGTGAACTGGTCGACGTCGGTGTAGCCCTGGCGGAACAGCTTCGCGCAGCCGGTCAGGTACTTCATGTACCGGTCGTAGACCTCTCGGGACTGGATGGCGATGGCCTCCTCGCGATTGGCCGCCAGCGCGGCCGCCCAGGTCTCCAGGGTCCTCGCGTAGTGCAGCTGCAGCGAGTGGACCCGGGTCAGTTCGAAGCCGGCGGTGACCGCGTACTCTCCGACGGTCTGCGGGGTCGGCAGCCAGCCCCCCGGGAAGATCTCGGTCAGGATGAACTGTGAGAAGTGAACGATCTCGTGGGTCAGTGTCATGCCCCGTGCCCGGGCATCCTTGAAGGACGGGCGAACGATGGTGTGCAGCAACATCGCTCCGTCGGACGGCAGCGCCTGATAGGCCATCTTGAAGAAGCGGCCGTAGCGCTGCCGGCCGAAGTGCTCGAAGGCGCCGATGGAGACGATGCGGTCGACGGGCTCGTGGAACTTCTCCCACCCCTCCAGCAGCACCCGCCGGCTGCGCGGGGTGTCGAGCTCGTCGAACATCGCCTGCACGTGCTTGGCCTGGTTCTCCGACAACGTCAGGCCCACGACGTTGACGTCGTACTTCTCGATCGCCCGCCGCATGGTGGCGCCCCAGCCGCAGCCGATGTCCAGCAACGTCATCCCCGGCTCGAGGTTCAGCTTGCCCAGCGCCAGGTCGATCTTGGCGAGCTGCGCCTCTTCCAGGGTCATGTCGTCGCGCTCGAAGTAGGCGCAGCTGTATGTCTGGGTGGGGTCCAGGAACAGCCGGAAGAAGTCATCGGACAGGTCGTAGTGGGCTTGCACGTTTCCAAAATGCGGCGTGAGCTGCACTGACATGTCGAGTAGAGCCTTTCGTTATGCGGAGCCAGGGGTGGCTGACCAGCCCGACGTACCCTCGCGTCACCCCCCATGCATCCCTGCATGCTAGTCGCTACGGCTGTGCGAGTCGTCTGGCCGAGCGCGTCATAAGCGTCACACGAGGCGAGTGGAATTGACAAAAGACGGTCCGCCGCGCGCTTCGGAAGGCGCCTAGAGCGGGGCCCGATCCTCAGCCCCGCGGGGCGGCACAATCGGCGAGGGGTGGGGCTCTTCGCGGAACTTGTCCAGCGAGCCGCCCACCTCGACGATGCCCTTCAGCGCATTCCAGCTCAGCATCGTCAGGTAGTCGATCAACTCGTCGCGGCTCATCCGCGGATCCGACATCCAGGAGTGGGTGGCCAGCTGAACGCCACCGACGATCAGGTAGGCCCATGGCTCCGCGCCACCGGTGTCCATCCCCGCCTGTTGCATCCGGCGGCGCATCAGCACCGCCAGCATGCGGGCGATGATCCGCTCGGAGTCGGCGATCACCTTGCTCTTGCTGGCCGAGCTGTTGGACATCACGAAGCGGTACGGCTCGGGTTCGTTCGCGACGGTTTCGACGTACACCCGGATGACCTCCCGGGTCAGGTCGAAGCCGTCGAGATTGGATGTCAGCGCCGACGCCATATTTGGAATCAGCGTGGTTTGGGTGAACCGCATCATGACGGCGGTCGTCAGATCGTTCTTGTCGACGAAGTAGCGGTACAACACCGTCTTGGAGACGCCGATCTCCGCGGCGATCTCGTCCATGCTCAACGTGCCGCCGCGCCGCCGGATCGCGTCGATCGTCCCGTCTACCAACTCGTTGCGGCGCTCCACCTTGTGCTGATGCCAGCGCCGCTTGCGGCCATCCGTCTTGGCCGTCGCAGCCAACATTTGCTCCGCCACTATCGCCTATTTCCCATTCACTAGACGCCCTCGATACTACGGTGTGCGGGCCTGTTCCGGACTTCGGCCGCGCCCCGCTACGGGCCTCCCGAACAGTGCAGTCACACCAATCGGCCGGGACAATGAATGATGGAGTGGTGGTACACAGAGCCTCGCCTCGAGGCGCAGCGCCGGGCCCGCGAGCGGCGGGGCCGGACTCGATGACCCCATTGACCGGAATCGCGCGGCCGCACGCATCGTTGGCCGAATCATTCGCCGGTGCCGATCCGCAGGCCGATGCGGAGCGCCGGGTGGCGCTGCGCCGGATGAAGGCGGTGGCGCTGGGCTTCCTGATCGGCGCCACCGGCTTGTTCCTCGCCTGCCGGTGGGCCCAGGCCCACGCCCACCTGGGTGCCTGGGTCGGCTATGTCGGTGCCGCCGCGGAGGCCGGAATGGTGGGCGCGCTGGCCGACTGGTTCGCGGTGACGGCGCTGTTCAGGCATCCGCTGGGCATCCCCATCCCGCACACCGCGATCATCAAGCGCAAAAAGGATCAACTCGGCGAGGGGCTGGGAACCTTCGTGCGGGAGAACTTCCTGTCTCCGCCGGTGGTGGAGACCAAGCTGCGGGACGCCGAGGTGCCCGGACGGCTCGGCAAGTGGCTGTCGGAGGCCGCCCACGCCCAACGTGTCGCCAGCGAGACGGCCACGGTGCTGCGGGTGCTGGTGGAGCTGCTGCGCGACGACGACGTCCAGCAGGTGATCGACCGGATGATCGTGCGCCGCATCGCCGAACCGCAGTGGGGGCCGCCGGTGGGGCGGGTGCTGGCGACGCTGCTCGCCGAGAACCGGCAGGAGGCGCTGATCCAGTTGCTGGCCGACCGGGCCTTCCAGTGGTCGCTGAACGCCGGCGAGGTGATCCAGCGGGTGGTCGAGCGGGATTCGCCGACGTGGTCGCCACGCTTCATCGACCATCTGGTCGGCGACCGCATCCACCGCGAGCTGATGGACTTCACCGACAAGGTGCGCCGCAATCCCGACCACGAGCTGCGCCGGTCGGCGACGCGCTTTCTGTTCGAGTTCGCCGACGACCTGCAAAACGACGCGGACACCATCGCGCGCGCCGATGCGATCAAGGAGCAGCTGATGGCGCGCGACGAGATCGCCAACGCCGCCGCCACGGCCTGGAAGACGCTGAAACGCCTGGTGCTCGAAGGCGTGGACGACCCCTCCAGCACGCTGCGCACCCGCATCACCGACACCGTCGTACGCATCGGGGAATCGCTGCGCGACGACGCCGACCTGCGCGACAAGGTGGACAACTGGATCGTGCGGGCGGCCCAGCACCTGGTTTCGCAGTACGGCGTGGAGATCACCGCCATCATCACCGACACCATCGAGCGCTGGGACGCCGAGGAGGCCAGCCGGCGCATCGAGCTGCACGTGGGCCGTGATCTGCAGTTCATCCGGATCAACGGAACCGTGGTCGGTTCCCTGGCCGGTCTGGTGATCTACGCCGTCGCCCAACTACTTTTCTAGTAGTGCTAACAAGTGCTTGCAAAAGCAAGCACTTGTAGTAATCTGGTGGCCGTCAACATCGATCAGCCGACCAGGAGCACGCCATGACACCCGAGGAGAAGCTCTCCGCCAAGGTGTCCAACGCCGCCTCCGACATGGCCTCGGACATCGGTAGCTTCATTCGCAGCCAGCGCGAACTCGCGCAGGTCTCGGTGCGCCAACTCGCCGAAAAATCCGGGGTCAGCAATCCGTATCTGAGCCAGGTGGAGCGTGGATTGCGCAAGCCGTCCGCCGACGTGCTCAATCAAATAGCGAAGGCGCTGCGGGTTTCCGCCGAGGTTCTCTACGTGCGGGCCGGGATCCTCGAGCCCAGCGACAAAAGTCAGGTGCGCGACGCCATCATCACCGACACCGCGATTACCGAGCGCCAGAAGCAGGTTCTGCTCGACGTCTACGCATCGTTCACCCAACAAAACGAATCAACTGAATCAAGCGACGAGGAGTGTTCCACCGAACCCAACGGCGACGAGTGATCAACGGCCCTACCGGCCGTCCGGACTTCCACGTCACGCTAGCGGTTGGTGATGTATCAACCCCGACCGCACGGGTTACCCAGAGCGGAAATCCGGCGGCCGCCAGCGGAGAAGGAGACGCCCGCCTTAGCTTCCATAACCCACACCCAAGAACGCCAATAACGGAAAACCATGAAAGGAATAACCATGGCGGACAATTCGAACATCGAAGATTTGCGGGCACCCCTGCTCGCGGCCCTTGGCGCGGCCGACCTGGCCCTGGCCACTGTCAATGACTTGATCGCCAGCCTGCGTGAGCGCGCTGAAGAGACCCGCGCCGACACCCGCACCCGGGTGGAGGAGAGCCGCGCACGGCTGACCCGGCTGCAGGAGGACCTGCCCGAGCAGCTGGACGAGCTGCGCGAGCGGTTCACCAGCGAGGAACTGCGCAAGGCCGCCGAGGGCTACCTGGACGCGGCGACCAACCGCTACAACGAGCTGGTCGAGCGGGGCGAGGCCGCCCTGCAGCGGCTGCGCAGCCAGACGGGCCTGGACGACGCCTCCGCGCGCGCCGAGGGCTACGTGGACCAGGCCGTCGAGCTGACCCAGGAGGCGCTGGGCACCGTGGCGTCGCAGACCCGCGCGGTCGGCGAGCGCGCGGCCAAGCTGGTCGGCATCGAGCTGCCCAAGAAGTCCGACGAGACGGCCAAGAAGGCTCAGAAGGCTGTCGCCAAGAAGGCGCCCGCCAAGAAGGCCCCGGCCAAGAAGGCGCCCGCCAAGAAGGCGTCCGCCAAGAAGGTCACCCAGAAGTAAGTCAAGACGCTCGACTCGGAGTTGTCCTTCGGGCAACTCTGAGTCGACGTTTGGGACGGCGCCCGCATACGCTTAAGGCGTGAGCCACCTCGTGGGTACCGTCATGTTGGTCTTGCAGATCGCCGTCTTGGTCACGGCGGTATACGCGTTCGTGCATGCAGCACTGCAGCGGCCCGACGCCTACACCGCCGCCGACAAGCTGACCAAGCCGGTGTGGCTGGTGATCCTCGGTCTGGCTGTCGCCCTGACATCCATCCTGAGTTTTGTCTTCGGGGTACTCGGGATGGCGATCGCCGCGTGCGCGGCGGGCGTGTATCTGGTCGACGTACGGCCGAAACTTCTTGAAATACAAGGTAAGTCGCGCTAGCGGATGAAGGCACGGCTGACGGCACCCGCCGCGGTGCTTGTCGCGCTGTGGGGCTCAGCGGGCGCCGCAGCGGCGGACCCGGCCACGATGTCCCCGCCGTTCATCGACCACACCGAGTGGGCGCAGTGGCACGGCCTGAGCAGCCTTCGGGTCTTCCCGACACCATCGGGCCGGCTGGCCGCCAGGCAGTCCGGGAACGCGGCCCTCGCCGACGAGGCGTGGGCCGAAGTGCTGGCGCTGTCCCCGGACGCCGACACTGCCGGGATGCGTGCGCAGTTCGTCTGTCATTGGCAGTTCGCCGAGCTGGCCGAGCCCGGCAAGACCAGCTGGAACCTGGAACCGTGGCGCCCGGTCGTCGACGACACCGAGATGGTCGCCTCCGGCTGCAATCCGGGCGGACCCGAGGAAAGGTTCTAGTGGCGAGCAAACCCACCCGGGCGCAGCTGGCGGCCATGGTCGACCACACCCTGCTCAAACCCGAGGCCACCGAGGCGGACGTGGTCGCCCTGGTCGCGGAGGCCGCCGAATTGCGCGTCTACGCCGTGTGCGTCTCGCCGTCGATGGTTCCGGCCGCGGTGCGGGCCGAAGGCGGTGTCGCCGTGGCGAGCGTGGCGGGTTTTCCGTCGGGCAAGCACATTCCGGCGGTCAAGGCGCACGAGGCCGAACAGGCCGTGGCATCCGGCGCCACCGAGGTCGACATGGTCATCGACATCGGCGCCGCGCTGGCCGGAGACATCGAGGCGGTGCGGGCCGATATCGCGGCCGTGCGCGCCGCCATGAACACCGTCGACGCCGCCTCGGTGCTCAAGGTGATCGTGGAGTCCGCGGTGCTGTTGTCGGGGCCGGACGAGCGCACGCTGGTGCGGGTGTGTCGCGCGGCCGAGGACGCCGGCGCTAACTTCGTCAAGACCTCGACCGGGTTCCATCCCGCGGGCGGCGCGTCGGTGCGTGCCGTCACCCTTTTGAGTCAGACCGTCGACGGCAGGTTGGGCGTCAAGGCCAGCGGGGGCATCCGCAGCGCCGCCGACGCGCTGGCGATGCTGGACGCCGGTGCCACCCGGCTCGGCCTGTCCGGCACGCGGGCGGTGCTCGACGGGCTCGACTGAGCCGTCGTCAGAGGTTGGCGAAGCAGGGGTCGTTGTTGTTGCCGGTGGGGATGCTCGCGTTCCGCGTCGAGAAGTGGCTGGTCACACCATCATTGGTGACCTGCACGCTGTCCGCGTGGATGCCCAGCGGGTAGTTCTTGGTGAACTGCGCGGTGAAGTCGTCCAGGGTCGACTGCACCGACTCCTTGGGCATCGTGAAGCCGAGCGCGTTGAAGCTGACGATCTGCAGCTGCAGGCCGTTGCCCGACACCACCGGCTTGGTGGTCAGGTTGTCCAACATGCCCTTCAGCTCGATGGTGCCGTCGTTGGGGTGCGTGGTCACCGTGTTGGTGACGAACGGGCCCAGCACCGGGATCGCGTTCTGAACCGATTCCTTGATGCCGTCGGACGTCCAGGTGACGGTCGCGTCAAGCGACCCGATGGTGCCCTTGGAGTCCTGCGTGTCCCTGAGCTGGACGTCGCGGATGTTGATGTCGATCTTCATGCCCTTGGCATCACGCACCTGGTTGCCCGCGGTCGACACCGAGATGTTGGTGTAGTGCTTGGTGAGCTGCTGCCACAGCATCAGCGGCGCCACCCCGAACGACGCGGTGGCCTGGTCCTTGACCTCACACGCCACCGCCTCGGCGACCTTGCTGTTGGCGACGTGACGGACGTACAGCTCGCCCCCGACCAGCGCGGCGATCACCAGGCAAACCACGATGATGCAGACCAGCACCACGGACAGCGGGTCGCGCAGGAAGCGACGCTTCTTCTTCCCTCCGGCCGGTTCCTCGCCGGGCGTGGGCAGCTTCTCGGTCGCCCCCGCGGGCGGAATCGGCGGGGGTGGCGGCGGGTAGTCGGGCCGCTGCATGTTCGGTGGGGGCGTGCCGATCCGTTCGGTCTGACCCGGCGGCGGACCTGCGGCGGGAGGCGGCGGCGCGGGGGCCGGGCCGCCGGTGTTGATCCGCTCGGTCGGCCGCTCGGTGGGGGGCTGGCCGAAGGGGCCTTGGTTGCCGGGACGGCCCCACGTCGACGGGTCCTGGTTCGGTGGTCCTTGTGGGTTCGTCACCCGACCGATTCTGCCTTATCGAGCTGAGCAAAATCTGAGTGGTTGCGCAGCACCGCGATGCTCTCGCGAGCCTTGGCGACGCGGTCGACGTCGATGTCGGCCAGCACCAACTGCGGCGCGGAGCCGGCCGACGCGACGACCTCCCCGAATGGGGAGACCACCAGGCTGCCGCCCACCCCGGTGGGCGCGCCCGACCCGGTCAGCGACTCGCCCGGGTCGGCCTGCCCGGCCGCGGCGACGTAGCTCATCGAATCGAGCGCGCGGGCCCGTGCCAACAGCGTCCACTGGTCGAGCTTGCCGGGCCCCGCGCCCCACGACGCGCAGACGGCGATCAGCTGGGCGCCGCGGCGGGCCAGCTCGGTGTAGAGGGCCGGGAAGCGGATGTCGTAGCAGACGGTCAGCCCCACCCGCACGCCG